>NZ_CBABQS010000001.1:0-171285 GCF_964672035.1 Arcicella sp. | reverse complement strand
CACAAAGCAATATTTAACCAAAAGAGAGGTTTGTCAGAAATTTAAAGATAATATCGAAAAATATGTCACTTTCGATGATAAAAGACCTAAATGGAGCTATCTTATCAAAGGAAGAATTTGACCAACTTATTATTTACACGTTACTTAGGTAGTATTGTAAGAAATAATGGCATAAATTTAATGAGTAATTAGTAAATCACGATAGATTTTTAAAAAATAAAACTATGCAATTAACACTTGAAGTCAAAGAGAAATTGGATGAACTTTATTGTATTGCTTTATATGAAAAATCAAAAAAGTACAAGCGAAATCTAATACCAATGTCAAAAGTTTTTGCAAATATCTCAACATATTAAATGATAGAACACGGATTGAACGGATTAGACAGGAATTAAAAGAGATAATCCGTGTATAATCCGTTCAATCCGTGTTCTATTGCTCCTTCAAATTCATCCATAAAACCATCAATGGAAAAATTCTCCAAAAAAATTTTAGACTTCATTTCCCTCAAAAAACAAAGCCCTCTCTCAGCGATGTGGGTTTTATTTTTTGTAGTGGCTTTCATAACGGCCATCATAAAATGGTTGAATCCTGATATTCCCCAAGAACAAAAAAACGAAATTTTCAAGGTAATTGTGGACGGAATGTTTGATTCTGCCGAAGTGGCTGTGATGAAAATTGCCTTGCCTTTGGCGGGTGTTATGACCTTTTTTATGGGTTTACTCGCCATTGGTGAGAAAGCGGGCGCCATTGGTTTTTTATCAAGACTGATTGGTCCATTTTTCAGCAGATTATTTCCAGAAGTGCCGCCCAATCACCCTGCCAGCGGACAAATGATTATGAATTTCTCGGCAAATATGTTGGGATTAGACAATGCCGCCACTCCTTTCGGACTCAAAGCCATGCAGAGTTTGCAAGAACTAAACCCCAACAAAGAAGTAGCTTCCAATGCCCAAATCATGTTTTTGGTATTACATTCGGCGGGTCCCGTGTTGATTCCCTTGAGTATCATGGCACAACGTTCCATCTATAAAGCAACTGACCCTGCCGATATTTTTATTCCTTGTTTAATAGCCACTTATTTTGCCACTTTGACGGGACTAATTTTCGTGGCCATTAAACAAAAAATTAATCTTTTTGATAAAGTTATTCTCTCTTGGTTGGGTGGAATTACGGCTTTTATTGGACTTGCATTATGGTACTTTTCCAGTTTACCACAAGAAGAAGTAACGACTCAATCGAAGATTTTTAGCAACGTAATTCTCTACGGTTTTGTGTTGGCTTTCATCTTGGGAGCAGTCTGGAAAAAGGTTGATATTTTTGATGCTTTTATTGAAGGTGCCAAAGGAGGTTTTGAGACTTCGGTAAAAATCATTCCCTATTTAGTCGCTATGTTAGTCGCAATCAGTTGTTTACGCAATGCAGGAACGTTGGATATGATTGTAGGAGTCATCAGAATGGGTGTTGAATTTATAGGATTAGATACCTCTTTTGTGGATGCACTCCCAACCGCACTCATGCACCCATTGAGTGGCGGAGGCTCACGAGCCATGATGATTAGCACGATGCAAGCTTCTGGCCCCGACTCTTTTGCTGGGCGACTTTCTTGTGTTTTTCAAGGATCATCGGATACTATTTTTTACGTATTAGCTTTATATTTTGGTTCAGTCGGCATCAAGCAAACTCGTTATACGCTTTGGGCGGGTCTGACGGCTGATTTGGTAAGTATTATTATGGCTATTTGGGTGAGTTATATATTTTTCCCGCATTGATTATGAAAACTACACACCTATATTTCCACACCATAATCCATCTACGCCCAATCCAAATATACTACCGAATTTTCTATAAAATCAGGTCAATATTTAGGAAATTTATCGGGTTTCAATACCCACAATTTATTTCAGCGAAAAGTTATTCTATCATCCTAAAACCATCCATTCCGAACAATCAAAGCTATTTTTTATCTGAAAATCGCTTTGATTTTTTAAATCAATCGCAAACTTTTGAACGCAATCAAATCAAATGGAATGACGAACAAACTTTCGGAAAATTATGGGCGTATAATCTCAATTATTTTGATTTTCTGAATCAAGAAAGTCTTACGCAAACGCAGGGACTTGCCCTCATACGGGAATACATAAAAGCCTATCCAACGCTCAAAACGGGTTTAGAACCTTATCCGACTTCAGTAAGAAACATTAATTGGATAAAATTTCTGACAAAATTCCAAATTCAAGACCCAGAAATTGATGGATTTCTGATGGCACAATATGTCCGATTAATGGATAATTTGGAGTATCATCTTATGGGAAATCATTTACTCGAAAATGCCTTTTCATTGCTTTTTGGGGCGTATTATTTTAGAAATGAAGCATTTTTCAAAATCGCCAACACCATTTTAAAGACTGAATTATCCGAACAGTTTTTGGAAGATGGCGGGCATTTTGAACGCTCGCCAACGTACCATCAACTCATGCTTTTTAGGCTATTGGATTGCTGGAATTTGATGGAAAATAATTCAATTTTTAAGCCTATTTCGGATCATGAAATCTCGCTAAATGTGATTGAAAAATGCCTAAATTTTCTCCAAACAATCACTTTTCAAATTGGAGATATTCCTTTAGTCAATGACGCTGCCAAAAATATTGCTCCCACAACAAAACAACTCACTGAATACGCTAATCAATTGAATATCAAAGGTTCAGCAAGTAAATTATCAGCAAGTGGATACAGGAAATTCAGCCATGAGCAATACGAATTATTGGTGGATGCTGGTAATATTGCCCCTGATTATTTGCCAGGTCACGCTCATGCAGATACGTTGAGTTTTGTGTTGTATGTCAATCAAAAACCTTTCATCGTGGACACTGGTACTTCCACGTATGAAAATAATAAAATTAGGAAATATGAACGCTCAACGACTGCCCACAATACCGTCCAAATTGGCGATTTTGAACAATCTGAAATATGGTCAAGTTTTCGAGTTGGGCAAAGGGCAAAGGCGACTATTTTATCAGAAAATCAACACCAAGTTACAGCCTCACACGATGCCTATAAACAGCTTGGCCTTATTCACGAAAGAACTTTTATTGCTGATTATCAACAAGTTATCATCAAAGATAAAGTCATTGGCACGTCAAAATATCCACAAAAAGCTTTCTTGCATTTTCATCCTTCCGTTGAATTATTAATTGAAGGAAATATCGTTAAAACTACTTATGGGAACCTAATTATTGACAACGCCATAAGGATTACCGAAAATAATTGTAGCATTAGTGAAGAATTTAATAAAAGAATACCAACTAAAATGATAACTTTGTTTTTCGATAAAAACATAACTACAACCATAAATATCCAACCACCTTGAAAATACTCATCTTATCCTTTTATTACGCACCAGATTTGAGTGCCTGTTCATTTCGTAGCACCGCTTTAGTAAAATCTTTAAGTAAGAAATTGAGCAACCATGATTGTATTGAAGTCATAACCACGATGCCCAATCGCTATCAAAGTTTCAGAACTCCCGCTTTACCTTTTGAAGAAATTGGCAATACAACCATTCATAGAGTGGCTATGCCTAATTTTAGCATTAATTTTTTGAATCAAGCCATTGCTTTCATTAATTATTGTGTTGGGGTTAGAAAAATAATCAATAAACAAAACTACGACCTTATTTTTGTGTCTTCTGGTCGTTTTTTCTCGGCATTTCTCGGGGCAATCATTACCAAAAAAACCCAAACGCCTTATTATCTCGACATTAGAGATATTCTTTCCGATGGCGTTTCTGACATTGTAAATAACAGAATTTGCAAATTTTTCTTAATTCCGTTCATCAAATACGTAGAAAAATACAGCGTTTCGTCGGCCACTCATCTCAATTTAGTTTCCAAAGGCTTTAAGGAATCTTTTAAATTTTATGATGGGAAAACCACCTTTTTTACTAACGGAATTGACGATACTTTTTTGGAAAATGATTTTGAAAATGAACCTAAAATAATTCAGCAATCAACCAAAACAATTACTTACGCTGGAAATATTGGGGAAGGACAAGGCTTAGAAAAAATTATTCCCGAGGCAGCCAAAAAATTGAAAGGAAAATATATTTTTAACATCATAGGCGATGGCGGCACAAAGCGAAAATTAACGAAAAAATTGGCTGATTTAGCGATTGATAATGTTCATTTTTTCGATCCCATCAACCGTAATAAACTCATAGAATACTACCAACAAAGCGATTTTTTATTCTTGCATTTGAATAATTATGAAGCTTTTAAAAAAGTATTACCCTCCAAGATTTTTGAATATGGTGCGCTAAAAAAACCGATTCTTGCGGGCGTCGATGGATACGCTCGAAAATTTATGAAAAAGCATTTGGAAGATACTTTAATTTTTGAGCCTACTAATGTTGAAAGTTTTATAGCGATTTTAGAGAAATACGAACCACAAATTATTTCAAGAACAGCGTTTGTAGAAAAATTTAGCAGAGATGTAATTTTGGATAAAATGACGGATAGCATTTTGGATTTGATTCCTATAAAAAAACAGTAATGTCAAAATATTGATTGAAATTACTTTCCAATAATGCGGGGTTGTGTAAAAGTCCAAAGTTTATAAGTAAAAAGTTTAAAACAAAAATATTTTAAATGCTATTTCGGAATATTATTCGGCAAAAACACTTTCAACTTTTTTACTTTGGACTTGTTAGATATGCCCTGCAAAATTTCAAATAATCTATCCCTTATTTCTCACAACAATATTCTTCAAATACGAAATTTCACCCAAATGAAAGCTCTCGTGCATAAAAAACGTCCATATTTGCGAGCCAATCGTTGTGCCAAAGGGTAATTTAAAAGGGCTTTCAGCATCCCAATGTTCTTGGGTTAGATTGGCTAAAAGTTCAATAATTTTCTCCCCTCTTTTCTGAAAAATTGCCGTAATTTCTGGAATTGAAGCGTACATTTCGTTGGGTTGAATCGGCGTACCTGGTGCAAAATTGGCTCGTTCATTTTGGTAAATGTCCAGTTTTTCAGCTGGATTCAATAATTTAATAATTGTATTGCGAATGAAAGAAAGATGGCCAATTTCCCAAGCCAAATGATTTACATTATCGTAAGGACGAAAAAAAGCTTCGTCGCCAACGAAATTTTCTGCCATTTTAGCGACTCTTTTACTACTGCTTGCAAAACCCTGTTGCATAAGTGGAATGATGTTCATAATGATTTTTTTTGTTGAAATAAGATTGCTTTATGATGATGTAAGGTATGACAAATGGCATGATTAACAGTACGCTATCATTCTCAACAATTTACGGATTGAGTCATGCCATGAATACATTACATTTAATCCTCTATTTTTAAAAAGGCGTTAATTCCACTTTTCTGAATTCCACTTCCGAACCTTCCGCTTGCAAAGCTACTTTCCCTTTCTGAACCGTTGCACCAAAGCCATCATTGACAACGTCACCATTTAGCCAAACTTTGATTTTATCTCCCCGACATTCAATAACCATTTTATTCCATTCTCCCAGTGGTTTTTCGGAATTATCGGTCAGGTTTTTGATTCGTCTTTCTTTACCATCAACACTTCCCCAGTTTTCTTCCGGTCCTCTTCTCACTTCCATATTTGGCACGCTAATATCTTCGGTAATACACCAAAAATCTCCCGCATTATCGTGCATCATTTGTACTTCAATGGACTTTGGAAATTGTTTGTATAATGCCCGTAGCGTTGAAGCATGAACTAAAACACCGCAATTTCCAGGCTTTCCCGCAAAGCGATATTCTACTTCGAGACGATAATTTTCGTATTGCTCTTTCGTAATTAAATGCCCCTGTGGTTCTCCCAGACTCACCAATAAACCATTCCGAATGATGAACGGATTAATGGCTTTGGGGTCATTATCCATCGCTGGTACATCCACAAACCAATTGTTCAAATCCTTGCCATTGAAGAGTATGATAGTTTGTTGAGCGAAGGTGCTGGTGGTAAAAAATGTTAGGAGGATGATTAGTTTTTTCATTATTTTAAAATTTAAGATTTATTTACTCTACATAATCCAAATCCTTCTTAAAAGTCTCTTCCACTTGCGAAGTTGCCCAGAAGGCGGCAGCGTAACAAACTACACCCACAATCATGGCTGAATTCAAAAGTCCGTAAGTCGGCATTAAGGCTCTGAAACCTAAAGTGATTGGAATTAATGCACCCCGTACAAAATTGGGTACGGTGGTAGTGACGGTGGCTCTGATATTGGTACCAAATTGTTCGGAAGACATCGTGATAAAAACGGCCCAATAACCACCAAAAAAGCCCAAAATCATGCAAAGAATGTAGAAATGATCGGCTGATATTCCGAAAGCATTGAGGTAAATAGCCGTAAAAATTACGGCCATTCCTACAAAAATATAAATCGTTTTCTTTCTACTTTTCAAAATCTGACTGATTAAACCACTCAAAAAATCGCCTAATGAAAGTCCCGTATAACAAAACATAATTGTTTTTCCGCCAGATATTTCGCCTTGTACATTGAGGGCTTTGCTCATTTCGGGGGCAACTAAAACCAAAATTCCAACGACATACCAAACGGGCAAACCGATGAGAATACAGTAGAAATATTTCATAAAACGCTCCTTATTCGTAAATAAACTAAGGAAATCACCTTTCTGTATGTTTTTTTCAATCTGCTGAAAAAGCAAAGATTCAAACGTCCCAAAACGCAAAATCAAGAGAAATAGACCCATGCCTCCACCGATAAAATAGCAACTTCGCCACCATTCGGGGTCGTGGCTATACCCGCCTACAAAAGCCGCCGTTACCGCTCCCAAAGCTCCCGTTCCCGCAATGACTAAGGCTCCGATGCCTCTCTTTTCTTTGGGTAAAGTTTCGTTGACAAGCGTGATACCTGCTCCCAATTCACCCGCAAGGCCGATTCCTGCGATGAAACGGAGAATTCCGTATTGCGTTAATGCACTTAAAATGGCGGTATCGTGTATCAAACCATTCAAAGCATTGGCGGTTGAATACATCAAAATTGAGCCAAAAAGCACTGATTTTCGCCCTTTTTTATCTCCCCAAATGCCCCACAAAATTCCGCCGATCAACATTCCTGCCATTTGAATATTGAATAATGAAAGTCCCTGAGCGAGTTGTTGCGCTTTGTCTAATCCCAAACTGGCAAGGCTCGGATTACGCACTACGCCAAAAAGAATTAGATCATAAACATCCACAAAATAGCCCAAAGCCGCCACAGCAATCAGGATTTTAGCGTTTTTTGAAATGGTAGTATTGGTGGAATTTTGAAGGGTGGTCATAGTTATTGGGAGAATTTTTCTGAAATGAACCCTCCCAAAGGGTTTAAACGTTTAGGAGGGCTATAAATTCAGTTAATTTTTGATTTTCCTCAGTATTTTCAAATTATTTTACACTACCACCTCGATAAAACTTGCGTGCGGTGGGCATCAATTTTTAGAAAGATAAATAATAAAATCGAAAATGACCAAAGCGAAGAACCTCCATAGCTAAAAAATGGCAATGGAATGCCGATTACGGGCATCAAGCCAATAGTCATGCCTATATTTACCATAAAATGGAAAAATAAAATGGAGACAACGCCGTAACCATAGACTCGTGCGAATCGGGATTTTTGTCGTTCTGCCAAATAAATTACTCGTAATAATAGTCCCAGAAATAGTCCAACAACCAATAAACTTCCTGCAAAACCTTCCTCTTCTCCTACCGTACAGAAAATAAAATCGGTAGATTGTTCTGGCACAAAGTCAAATTTTGTCTGTGTTCCTTGCAAAAAACCTTTCCCCACGAGTCCACCCGACCCAATGGCAATTTTTGCTTGACGCACATTATAACCCGTTTTCTTTCGGTCAAAGTCTGGGTCAACCAATACTCTTATACGATTGCGTTGATGTACTTGGAGAATATTATTTACCGCCCAATCAACGCCCGTAACGAAAACCCCCATCGAAATGGCTATTCCGACAATCAGCAGAACATTTCGAGTTTTCCGTTCGTAACGGGGTAATATCCAGATAATTAATCCTGCTAAAATGGCAACACCAATAAAAATTTGCCAAGAAGGATAAATTAATGATAACACAAAGAGAATGATTATACTCAAAAAAGAAGCAGGATAAACCCCTGGTAACCCTTCTCGATATAATAGCACCATAAATCCGGCAAAAACTAAAGCAACACCCGTTTCTTTAGAAATTAAAACCAAAATTGGGGGAATTAAAATGATCAATGCGACATTAAATTGGTCTTTAAAACGGGACAAATTCACCATGGGCGTACTGATATATTTTGCCAAGGCCAAAGCAGTTGCCATCTTGGCAAATTCAGCGGGTTGAACTTGAAAACTGCCAATCCGAATCCAAGAATGTGACCCTTTAATTTCAGCGCCAAATACTAAAACCACCAAAAGCATGAATATGAAAAACCCATAAATAAAGAAAGCGGTGGTTTCATAAAAGCGATAATCAATGACCAGAATAGCAATAATTAATAACACAGTCGTGCCAATCCAGATAAGTTGTTTCCCTGCATTTGTGTCGAAAAAACCCGCATCGCCTATCCAAAGTGGGTTTTCGGGATTATAAATGGCTGCATAAATATTCAACCATCCCACCAGTACGCACACGATAAAAAGTAGAACAGAAATCCAGTCTAAATTTTTTGATATTTTTTCTTGTCTTGCCATTTTAGGGGAAAGAAAGAAGGAAAGGAGAAAGGGAGAAAAGGAAACTGGAAAGTATTTAATTTACTTTTTTTCCATTTCTCCATTTTTCCATGTTTCCTTTTCTCTTATTTCTTCGGTTTCATCGGAATTTTAATCGTGTTTGGTTTTTCAGCTCCCATCATTGGAAACGTTTGTGGAGAAGTCAAGAAGAGTTCTTCATCTACTTTTTGAACAACGCTGTCTTTTTTAACGGTTAATGTTTTTGAATTATCCGTTTTAGTCGGGGCAGTTCTGATAATATTTAGTGGATAGCCTTTATTCATCCATTTTGTTTCAATGGCTTTTCTATCGGAGTGGCGTTTGATGTATTTTTCGATACATAAAGAAGCAATCGGAGCGGCATGAGCGCCACCCGAACCCGCATTTTCCACAAAAACGGCAATCGCAATTTTAGGATTATCTCGTGGAGCAAAAGCGATAAAAATGGAATGATTTTCTCCGTGACGATTCTGAGAAGTTCCCGTTTTTCCACACATCTGAATATCACTCATTCGCCCATCACCCGAAACTGTTCCATTATTTACAGCATTAACCATTCCGCCAATTACCGTTTCAAAATGCCTTCTATCGATGCCAACGGATATTTTTTCTTTATATTTTTCGTCAATTTCTCCAGCTTTTCCAACGCCTCTTACTAAATGAGGACGATAATACCAGCCTCTATTTGCTACAATGGCGGCAACATTTGCCATTTTCAAAGGACTAACCAAAAGCTCGCCTTCACCAATGCTGTTACTGGCAATGTTTGAGAATTTCCAACGCAACGGTCCACCGTACATTTTATCGTACATGGCAATATTAGGCAAATTCCCCTTCCGTTCGGTTGGCAAATCAATTCCTAAAGATTGACCAATGCCAAATTTTGCCACCATATCATCCCAACGTTGAAGCCCCACCGCCGATTTTTTGAAGACATTCGTTTCATTATTGTTATAAATAATTCGCTTGTAAGTTTGGTAAAAATATGGGTTACAAGAATACTGAATGGCTTTTTGCACATCGCTTGCCATGGGGTGATTATGGCTACAATTAATAGGCGATCCACCATGCCCAAAACCCGTATTTGGCACAATAGCGCCCATTTGCAAGGCCACTAAAGCTTGAATAATCTTGAAAGTTGAACCCGGACGATAAGAAGCACTCGGCGGACGGTTCAACAGCGGGTGCATCGGGTTAAGATTGAGCGTTTGGAAATATTTAGAATACGTCCGTCCTGACAGTGAAGTAGGGTCGTAAGTGGGGGCAGAAACCATCGCTAAAATTTCCCCCGTTGCGGGTTCAATTGCTACCACACTTCCCACTTTATGTTGCATCAAACTATCTGCATAGGCCTGTAATTCTATGTCTATTGAAGTCATTAAACTTTTTCCAGAAATGGGGCTTTTATCAAGTAATCCACCTTTGTAAGGGCCTTTTTCAACGCCACGACTGTTTACCATTACATATTTTATGCCTCTTTCGCCTCTTAAATCCTCTTCGTAATAACGCTCCAAACCTGTTACGCCTACATAGTCTCCTTGGTTATAATAATCATCGCCCAATTCTTCTTGTTTCAGTAAACGTTCTGGACTGATTTCTCCTACGTAACCCAACGCATTTGCCATGCCTTTCCAATCGTAAGTCCGCAAGGCACTTACTTGAAAATCAAATCCTGGATAATCAACCATCGCATCTTGCACCCGAGCATAATCTTCCCTCGACAATTGACGCAACATCAATGAAGGCCTAACGGGAGAGTATATCCGTGCGAGATGCGTTAGGCTATCGAATTCAGCCCGAGTCATGCCAAAAATCTGGCAAAACCGCACAGTATCTGCCACCCGTGCTTTTTTGGGCGTAACGTATAAGTCATAAACGACTGTATTACTAACGATTAGCTTTTTATTGCGGTCGTAAACCAAACCTCGAAAAGGCGGTTGAACTAACTGCCGAATCGCATTATTTTTAGCATCGAGTTCATACGTTTTATCGATTACTTGTAGATAAAATAATCTGCCTACGTAAACCAACGCTATCAGAATAAAAAATCCTTGTATAAATCTTTTTCTAATCTCTTCCATTTGTGGGAGGTAGTGATTGGGGTTATTACTGGTTATTAGTTTTCATATTTAACAAGATTGCTTTGTTAAAATATAGGTGACGATAATTTGAAGAGCTATTCCCTAATAACGAGTAACCAATAACTAATTTTACTCTTTCGGTAAACTTTTTATAAACAAAAACATTCCTGCAAAAATAAAAAACAAAGAACATCCAACGGTGAACCAGGGTGTTTTCATCATGAATTTATCATCCAACCACGTGCCTAAAAATACGCCTGCACCGATGGTTACGAGCATTTGCGTTCCCGCTCCTGCGTAACGCATATATTTATTTGGTGAATTCTTTAGTTCCATAATACAAAAATACTCCTTTGGCATGGAAACTGATACTATTTTTACGTAAAATTGCGTTTTGATTTTATTGTAAATAGTTTTGAGATGTGAGTTATGAGATTTGAGCTTGTTTTTAAGAATTTAAAGCTAAATTTCGTTATTCAGTAAATATTTCTGAGACAATTATTTAAATAGATTGCTAAGAATTAAAATTAAGTAATTGTCTAATTTTTCCTAAAAAATGAAAAAAAAGTACCTTCTATATATTACTTCACTTTGCGGATTTCTTGGGGGATGTTCGCAGTATAGTAGTTCTCCTTTGGCCGTTGGCTTCCACAATGTCAATGCAAAATATAACGCCCTTTTTCAAGCAAATATTAAATTAAAAGAAGTTGACAAAGCGCTGTTTAATGCTTACAAAGACAATTATTCCCAATTACTGCCCATCTTAATTCCCATTGATTCAAACTCGGCGGGTGCCATGGGCGAGCAATTAACATCCATTATTAAAAAAGCATCGTTGGTGGCAGAGCGTCATCAAAATTCCAAATGGTTGGATGATGCCTACGTGCTGATTGGCAAGGCTCGTTTGTTGAAACAGGATTATAAAAATGCGATTGAAACGTTCAAATACGTTAATACCAATGCCACATCCGATAAAGCTCGTGATGCGGCCCTCATTGGTTTGATGCGTTGTTATACCGAACAAGGCGAATATCAAACGGCGCTTCGAGTAGCTGAATTATTGCGAGAAGAACCTTTAGATAACGAAAATACCCGTGATTTTTATTTAACAAAAGCCTATCTGCATCAATTGAAGGAGGAATATAAAACAGCCGTTTCTATTTTGGAAGAAGCTTTTCCTTACATGAAGAAAAATGAGCAAAAAGCCAGAATACGCTTCGCTGCGGGACAAATGTATGAAGCATTGGAGGATAAAAATAATGCTTCTGAAATGTATTTAGCCGTTAATAAAAATCACCCTTCTTATGATTTAAGTTTTTACTCAAAACTCAATAATGCCTTAGTTTTAGGACAAACGGATGGTTTTCAGAAACTCTTGAAAGACTCTAAAAACAAGGATTTGCAGGACAAAATCTACGAAGCAATGTCGGCCGTTGAGATGCGAAAAGGCAATTCAAAAGATGGCGTGAAATTATTGCAATCATCGGCTCGTAATAGTCAGAATCTCAAGCAATTGCCTTATACTTTCTTGAAATTGGCAGATTTGGCTTATAATAAAATGGGGAATTATGAAATGGCAGCGGCCTATTACGACAGCACGGCTTCGCTACTTCCCCAAACCGATCCAGCCTACAAACGGGTAGTGGATAAACAACGTTCTTTGCGGGATTTTGTCATGCAAACAACCATCGTCAAAACCGAAGATTCTTTACAACGTTTGGCAAAAATGAATCCTGCTCAATTGGATAAAGTATTAGAACGGGTTGTCTTGGATAAAATTGCTAAAGAAGCCGAAGATTTGCGCAAAGCCCAAGAAATTGTGAATCGTGGATTGCAACAGCAAACCGAGAAAAACAAAGAGGCCTTTGCCGACCCGAATAAATCAACTTGGTATTTTACGAATGCTATTGCCCAGCAACAAGGCAAAACGACTTTTTCAAACATTTGGGGCCCTCGACAATTAGAAGATAATTGGCGAAGAAGCAGAAAAGATAATGCCCTAACTTTTGATAATCCTGCGGCAAATAACCAAGGAAATGGCCTAAATTTAAAGAATCTAAGTATTCCAACCGAAAAATTTGGCAGTGGAATACAAGCGGATGTGGCAGAATTAAAAACCAAAATCCCATTCTCGAAAGAGGCTTTTGAGGCTTCTGTGAAACGAAAAGAAGATGCCAGTTTTGAGTTAGGGAAAATTTATAAATTCAAATTAAATGAACCTAAAAATGCCATTAGTACCTTAGACAAATTTGTGGCAGATTTTCCAAAATCAAGCCATGAACCAGAGGCTTTATATCTTTTGGCATTATTGAACGAAGACAGTCCTGCCACGAAGGAAACGTACAGAAAAAGGCTCATGAAAGATTATGAGGACTCTTATTTTGCTCGTTTATTGAATCGTACTTCCTCCGAAACATTGAGTACGGGTAAAGAATCAGAATCTCAAAAACTGTATGCCGAGGCTTATGAATATTATTCACAAAACAATTTTACCGATGCTTTGACCTTTGTGGAAACGGGTTTGAAACAATACCCAAATAGCCAAATTGAAGATAAAATCGTGTTTTTGAAAGCGATGATTTTAGCAAAAACACAAACCTTGGATGTCTATCAAAAAGCCTTAAAAAGTTTCATTACGGATTATCCCAAAAGTCAATTAATTTCAATGGCAAAAGAACGTTTGGAAGCTATGGGAGATAAAAAATAGGTTAATTCTCCATGCGGACAATAAATCTGATAAATGTTGCTTATTTCTAATGAGTAACCATAAACAAAATTTAAACTTTTAATTAATTATCCGTTATTACACAATCCAATGAAAAAAACAATCATTACCTCCGCCATTTTGTTATTTACACAGATAGCAATTTTTGTCCAAACACCTGTAGCTTCACCTTCTGACAGTTCTGTCCAAACACCAAAAAATGATAAGTCAAATGGAAGAGATGGCAACCGAGAAAAACAGCCAAAAATGTCCGCTGCCGACCGAGCTGTTCAGTATTCGAATGAATTAAAAATGACTCTTGCATTAACTCCCGACCAATTTCAGAAGGTTTTAGCCGTAAATACTGAATGTATTTCTCGTAAAGATGCTATAAAAGGTAGTGGAGATAAAGGAACTATGAAAACGGGAAAAGCTGACATAAAAGCGTATCGTATTGGTGAATTTCAGAAAATTTTTACGGCTCAACAAATGACCGCTTATCAGCAAATGAATGCGAATAAGAATGAAAAAGACGATGATGAAAAAGATGGTAACCGTGGTGAAAGAGGCAAAGGCAAAAAACATGTAAAAGACGATGGGGAACAAAAAACGAGCAATTAATTATACTATTGCTAAAAAAATGAGGCGATTATCAATGTTGATAATCGCCTCATTTTCTTTAATATAAATCTGAAACCGATGAAAATTTGCAATTTCTCTCAGTTCACTTTCACCACAATCCGACTTTGATTATACCCTGCCATTACACCCAAACCATTTTTGATGTTGGTATAAGTCAACACGGGTTCGGCAAATGGATTTCCATTGGCTTTTCTGATTTTATCAATGGCAGTATTGTAAAAATAATAGGCTTTGTCGGTATTGGCGATATAGATTTCGTTGTATCGGTCAGTAACCGTTACGGCAACATTATTATTCCCGCCTCCGCTTGATGGGCCACCATTGATTCCTCCTCCACCACTACCATTTCCTCCAAAAGAACTAAAATTATTGAAAGATTTTAAATCAAATGCTTGAGCCACAATTGTTTGATTTTCTTGCCCTTTATCGGCAATATATTCATACTTCGTTGTCCAGTTTACCCGTAATTTTTTAGCTCCTGTGGCGTCAGTATAGCTACCTTTTTGATAGAAGAATTGTCCCACACTATAAAAATTTTCTTCTCCCAGAATATCCTTAAAACGTACCCCAATACTTGGATAAGTTCCCGTTGCCCCACGACCAATATTCCCTGTAATAGAAGACTGAATAGAAGAAATATCTTTTTCAGCAACCACTTTCGTAGGAATCACACACGAGCTTTCAACTGATTCAAAACCTGGGGCTGATACTTTTAAGGTATACGTTTTACCTGCCACAATTTGGAGATTTTTAGCCGATAAAAAATACCTCGAACGTGATGTAAAAATATATTCACCATCGGCATCGTAAGAAGAGGGTAATTGTAAGGTTTTATACGGAATCGTGATTGATTTATCCCCATCCGAAAGCACTACGTTGGCATTTAGAATATTAGGATAACGTTCCGCTCCATCCAAAACTTCCCCAATTACAGGGGCAGTTTGCGTAACAGAAACTTCCAAAAGTGTATCTTGCGGTGAAAGAAAGCACTGCACCACCAATCGGTCGTGATAGGGTATCTCAATGTCCGTTACCAAACTTTTACAGGAAGTTAGCAAGAAAATTGATGCGAGAAATGAGAGAATATTTTTCATTTTGAGCTATAATTTGAGCTATAAGCTGTGAGCCATGAGTTTTGAGTTTTGAGTTTTGAGTTTTGAGTTTTAGTTAACTCATTTCTCATGGCTCACAGCTCACAGCTCACAGCTCACAGCTACTTAAAATTTAAAACTATAAGAAACCGAAGGCAAAAACGTAAAAATTGAATATTGTACCAGCGTTTTATTCGTAATTCCTGTTGCGACATTATAATCACTTTTGAAGTCATAGAAATATGGATTCCTACGATTATAAAGGTTATAAATACTGAATTCCCAAGTACGTTCGTGTCTTTTCATTTGTTTATGAAACTGAACGCCAACATCCATACGATGATAAGCGGCCGCTCTAAACGAATTTCTTTCCCCATAATCAGGCAATTCACGGAACTCGCCACGATAGTTAATCGCTGCCACACCCGCTTGGTCGACCCCTGCGATTTTATAGCCCGAGCGATAAGTAGCATCGGGCAACGTGATGGCATTTCCCGTTCCATATACCCACGTTGCCGAGAGTGTAATTTGTGGTTTGAGATGATAAATTCCAACGACAGAGATATCATGTCGGCGGTCGTATTTTGCCCAGAATTTATTACCAAAATTCAACTCAGCAAACTGATTTTGAATCCACGAAAGCGTATAACCAACCCAACCAGTCAATTTTCCAGATTTTTTCTGAATCAAGAATTCACTTCCATAAGCCCAACCTTGTCCAGCCGTAACCTTATCTTCAAAAGGAATAACATTGACCTGACTTCTCGCCAAACTTTGTGGACCATCCGTCGAAAGTGTCGCAAATGTGCTTCCTTCTTTATAGGCAACAATATTGTCCATTTTCTTGTAATAGCCTTCTATTGTTAAGGTAAGTCCTTTTTCAGTATAATCTTTGGCAATACCAATAGCACCTTGACGAGATTGCTGAGGTTTTACCAGACTCGTTGAAGGCACCCACAAGTCAGTTGGAAGACCCGCCCCTGAGTTTGACAATAAATGGATATATTGGTTCATCGTGGCGTAAGAAGCTTTAATGGCAAAGTTTTTGGGCAAGGTCCAAGCGATTGAAATACGTGGTTCTGGATTTTGATAATTGGCAGTATTTGATACAAAAGAAGTATAACGCAAGCCCAAATTTATCCGAAGATTGGAAAAAGGTTTATAAGTATCTTCCACATAAATTCCTGATTCGGTTGCGTCAATAATATCAGAAGATTCACGAATTGTATTTAACGAACTATCCGCTACCACAATGGCCGAAGGAATAAAACGATGAGCCGTAACTTGTCCACCAAATTTGATGGTATGCTGTGAATTTGGGAAAAAATCGAAATCAACCTTCGCTCCAAAATCTCGAATACTTGTCTGATAACTTAGATTATAAATAGCAGTATTGGTTGAAACCGTTGCCGTTTTATTAGCAATAGTAGTCTCGAATTGATAGGAACTATGAATAAGCGAAATATTTGAAAATAGCTTTTCATTAAAAATATGGTTCCAACGCAAAGTTCCCGTAGCATTTCCCCAGTTCAAACCTGCATTAGTAGTTCGATTGCCTTGCACATCCGCAACTGCTCCTTTGTCTCTGCCAAAATATCCCGAAAGAAACAAACGGTCTTTATTACCAAAATCATAATTGACTTTGGCATTCAAATCATAAAAATAATAGTAACTACCTGCGTTTTGCGTAGGCACAAAAGGCCCTGCCAAAACATCAATATAAGTACGTCGTCCCGAAATTAAGAAAGATGATTTATGATTTTTAGAGATGGGAGCTTGTACAACTAACCTACTGGAAATCAAGCCAATACCCCCTTCAACTTGCAACTTTTCCTTGTTTCCATCCTTCATTTGCATTTCGATTACGGAAGATAATCGCCCACCGTATCGAGCAGGAAATCCCCCTTTTGTCAATTCTACACTTTTGAGGGCATCACCATTGAAAACCGAAAAGAAACCAAAAAGATGGTAGGCATTATAGACGGGCGCATCGTCTAAGATTAAGAGATTTTGGTCGGCCCCGCCTCCACGAACATAAATGCCAGAATTACCTTCTGAGCCTTTCTGAACGCCAGGCATTAATTGCAAAACCTTCAAAACGTCCTTCTCGCCCATAAAAGCAGGAATTTCCTTGATTTGCTGCACAGGAATCGATACCTGACTCATCTGCACATTTTCAGAAACTTTTTGTTGTTCGGGAGCATTACCAAAAACTTTCACCTCATCCAACTGACGAGTTTCGGGCAGTAATTCAATGTCTTGTTTTGGAGTTTTTGCCGTAAAAATTTTGATAGTTTGCTTATAACCCACAAAGCTGAAAATCACAACGGCATCAGTATTTTGGGAAATCGTGAGAGAGTAAAAGCCGTAGTTATTGGTCTGCGTACCAATTTTTTGACCTTGCACATACACACTCACCCCCGGGAGTAGTTCGCCACTACCACTTTCTTTTACAGTCCCGCTGATGGTAAATTTTGTGATTTGGGCAAATGAATTTTCGTATTGGTATAACAAAAAAAATAATATCAGTAAGCGTTTTTTCATGATGGTTATTTTTGAGAAACTTATCATTAAGCAAGTACGTCAAAAATGGTGGTTTTATTGGGCGGGGTGGTGGAAAATGGTTGAGATTTGGTTTGAAAAAGGTGAAAAGTACCGTTAAATAAGTTTATGGAATTTTACGAAGTATTTTGTTTATGTTTGAGGAGTTAATTTTTCCCGCACTTAAAAAACTTATTAAGATGATTGTTACAAATTTTCCAGATTTATCTTCAATCACTAACGAAGGGTTACGTGAATTAACAAACCCCATTGAACAGAGAGATTCCAACCAAAGAATTAGGAAGTTTCTAACAAAGCTTCCAAACCAACCTCCATTTTTCATTTCAAGAAAAAGCTGGGACTATTTATCAAAAGGAATGCAATACTATAATGATAGTACAGGAAATATGGTGGAAAAGACTTGGATTTCGAAAGATTACGAAGTTTATGCTTTTGTTTTTTGTATTGCTTTTTCACAAAATGACCACAATAAGAGAGCTTATTTCAGAGTAAGAACTATCAAAAAAGAAAAAACTAAAACTGCGATAGGTCCTCTTATGACGGTTGAAGTTGAAACAGATAACGTTGCTTATGTTGATTTAGGAATTGCTATTAGTAATCGAGGAAAACCAAAAAGAGACTGGCAGGATTGTTTGAAATTTATAGACCCGTCTGATGTAATATCAAGGAATAGCATTGATAATGAAGTTGTTTTAGCTTCCTTTTCAGTTCCACATACCTTGAGTTTGATACCGAGAGGTTTTATTAATGGCGATAAAAGTATTATCAATAATGAAGGAGATATATTTAGTAAAAATAGAATCATGTCATTACTGAACAGATATAAGGATTTGGGTAGCAAAATTTCTTTTACATTGCACCCTGATAATGTGATAGGTTTTGATTTCAAAATAAATGTTCAAGCCGATACAGAGATAAAATGTCCTCCTGTTGGAGTTTGCTAATTAAAATATATGAAATGACTCCGTACAAATTCTATTTGGGTTTTTCAATTTTTGTGGAGTCATTTCCACTTATTCCAATTATTTTTGGTTTGAGGAAATGGAGATATTTATCCATAGGATTAAGGCTTTTCGTTGGTTTCCTTGTATCAGAATTAATCTTAAACGGTATTTCATACTATTATTATTATTTCATAGGTAACAATCTTATATTAGGTTATTTATATTCATTTTTCCAAGCTTCTTTTCTTTCATTACTATATATAGAGTTTTCAGAAATTAAGTTAGAAAAGAAAATTATTTTTTTCTTATTATTGCTAAGTCTTACCATTTTAGTAATGGATTGGATTCTAAATATTGAAAAGAATGATAATTATATATCAGCATTGATTATAAATTCATTTATAACTCTGACAAGTGGATATTATTTTTCAAAAAATATATTTTCAAACAAGAAAGATGATTTTATGGATAGTGATATGAAATTACTTTTTTCATTAATTTTAACTTTTCAATTTTTTATTAAGACGTTAGATATTTTTTTGGAAAAAAACTTACTTGAAACACTTAATAACGTCTTTTTATGGGTTCATTTAAGAGATATTTACTCTTACTTTATGCTCATTTCTCTTTTAATCCATTCTTATTTACTCCAAAAAATTAAAAGTAATGAGTAATAAAATCTATTCTTTTTTAATATGTTACTCAGTTTTTTTTGAGGCTTATTCAAATAGTTTATTACAAAAAGATAGTGATGTTCTTAAAATTACCGAATTTAAAACTCGTATTGGTATCCTAAGAAAAGACTCCATTTGGGATATTAATAAAGAGATTATATTGCCTACACTTCCTACTTATGTATTGGTATCAGTAGAAGATGTCAGTCCTAACCCAGACTTGATTTGTATTTTATATGAAAAAATCAAAATTTATGATACAATAAGAGTAGAAAACAACACAGTCAATTTCTTCAATCTTTCAGGAGGCAATTATGAACTCACTTTCATAAACCTAAAAAACAACAATCGAGCAAAAGTTAGTTTTTCAATCGAACCCGTTTTTTGGGAAAAATGGTGGTTTAGTCCGTTTGTGTTTTTAGTTATTTCAGTAGTATTAGGCGTCATCTTCTATTTCCTATCCCTAATCCGCCTACGCCAACAACTCCGCCTGCAATCCGTCCGCCATGAACTCGAAATTAAGGCACTTCGGGCTCAAATGAATCCGCATTTTATCTTCAATTGTATGAATACGATTGATGCGTATATTCTGAGGAAAAAGTTTTTGGAGGCTTCGGATTATCTGCAAAAATTTTCAAAATTAATTCGTAAAATCTTAGAAAACTCTGAAAGTCAAACCATTAGTATCGCACAAGAAATTCAAACGCTCAAACTTTATATTGAACTCGAACAAGAGCGTTTTGCTCATTCTTTTGTGTCTTATTTTGATGTTGAACCCGAATTGATTGCGAACGATTATCAGATTCCATCGTTGGTACTTCAACCTTTTGTTGAAAATGCTATCCTGCACGGAATCAGGCATTTAACTGAACGAAAAGGACTTATTTCGATTATTCTAAAGAAGATAAAGAATGAATCGGGAGAAGATATTTTGTTTTGCCAAATTCAAGATAATGGTGTTGGAAGGAAGGCTTCTTCGGTCATTAATGAACAGCGACAAGCAAGCCATAAATCGATGGGTGTCAATGTTACTTTGGAACGAATAAACACTTACCAAGCCATTTATGGAAGCAAAATGGAAACCGTTGTGAGTGATTTGGAAGAAGGAACAAAAGTGGAAATTAAATTACCTTTATTTATTGGTGATTTGTGATTGAGTGATTTGTGATTTTACGAGTCCGACAATTCAATAAATCACAACTCTCTCAATCACAATTTAGATGCCATGAACGCAATAATTATTGATGATGAAGTTTCTTGTATTGAATCTCTTTTGGCAAAAATTGAGCTGTTTGTGCCTTCTTTAAATGTTGTAAAAACCTATCTGCTGCCCCAAGAAGCGCTTCGAGAAATTGATAGAATGGACGTTGATGTTATTTTTTTGGACATTGAAATGCCTAATATGAACGGTATCACATTTGCACAAAAAGCTAATCTGACCTCCACCGAAGTTATTTTTACGACTGCCTACCAAAAATATGCCGTTGATGCTTTCAGAGTTTGTGCTTTTGACTTTTTGTTGAAACCCGTTGATAGAAAAGAGTTGGTAAATTCGGTTGAAAGATTAAATCAGAAACTACAAGAAAAGAACCTAAAACATTCCAGATTACAGGCAAAATATAATAAAATTACTGTTCATACACCTAAAGGAATGTTGTTTGTTCCGATTCAAGATATTTTATGGATTGAGTCGGACAATAGTTATTCAAAGCTGCATTTAATTGATAATCCGCCAATTGTAACAAGTCGTTCGATTGGTGATTTCGAGGAAATGCTTTTGGTTTATGATTTTTGTAGGATTCACCACTCTACCATTATCAATCTACAACATATCCACGAGTACGTGAAAGGCGATGGCGGCAGTGTTGTGTTATCGAATGGAAAAGAATTGGACGTTTCCCGACGACGTAAGGCTGATTTGATGAATTTGATTGGGGGATAGCATTCTCCACTTTCCCGCATTATTCCTCCACTTTCTACCCAAAATCCTCCACATTCAAATTCCCGTTTATTGGTTTTCTGATTTTTTCCAAATTTGATTCATAATCCCTTATGAACAATGGAAAATCTTAATCGCAATATTATCTATTCCACGAATGGAATATCGCCCGAAGAAATTATTTTCTTAGCGGCAGATGCCAATTATACCCGTGTCCATTTCACGAACGGCCGTAAAACTACCTACGCACGCACACTCAAATCCGTAGAAGGGCAATTTACGGATATTGGTTTTTTCAGAACCCACAAATCGTATTTGGTCAATCTCCAATTTTTCAAGGAAGTACACTGGGATAAGACAAACCCATTTATGGTTTTATCAAATGATTTTCGTGTGTCCATTTCCAGACGTAAACGGAGCGAACTCAGACGTACTTTGGATGCAATGGCGAGTGAAAATTGACTTTCATGTCCCTAATATTTGGGATATGAAGAAAAGAATTTAAGGATAAAATTTGTATTAATTATCTCTCAATTAATTTTTAAATAAATAGTGTCATGAAAAATCTTACCAAAACCTTAGTATCAATCTATGTGGCAATTATGATGATTGCGGTTGCTTGTAAAAAGGATGAACCTACGCCTACACCCGTCACAACGACCCCAACTACCACAACACCAGCAGTGAAAAGCACGGCAAAAGACATTACCAAATTTAGTTTTGCGGCTCTCAGCCCTTTGGTGGATGCAACGATTGATGCTACTACCAAGGCAATTACTGCCACCGTACCTGCTACAACGGATGTAACAAAATTAGTACCAACCATTACTATTTCGGATAAATCCACCATTTCGCCAGCTACGGGTGTGGCTCAGGATTTTTCTAAGGAGGTGAGTTATACGGTTAAGGCGGAGGATGGGGGTACGGTGGTTTATAAGGTGAATGTTACGAAACCTGCAGTTGCTCAAAGTTGTCAGTTGACAAGCATAACAGTCAATGATCAAAATGGGATTCTTAATGAAACCTTTGAATACGATACAGAGAAAAGATTAACTAAACGAACATCAAAAAATAGTACACAATTACTTGACACTAAAATAGCTTATATCTATGATAATGACGGTTTTCTGACACAAATAGCTTGGGAAAAAATGAATTCAAAAAGTGCTTCTGATAATTTCAAAAGAGTGAGTTCTTATACCTATAAAAATGGACGTTTAATCTTACAAGATATTAAACAAACTGCAAACGATGGCAAAGTATCATCTGGAAGCAGTACATACGAATACGAATCAGAAACCAGTGATAAACTTAAAAAAGTAGTTTATAAAGATGTTGTTACAGGAAGTGCAACTCCCGATACATTCATATTTACTAATGGAATACTATCCTCGTGGACTGACCCATACAACAGAACAAATACTATAAATGCAATGGGTTTAGTTACAAAATCAGCTCCGCTTGATGGCAAAAATGTACAAGAATGGAATTATGATGTTAATGGGCAGCCTATCAAATATGGTTATGTGCCAGCCAGTATCGAAAAAACATATACAAATATCAACGCTAAATATGATGATTTTGAATTATTGACTCGTGGACAATACTACCCATCTATATTTTGGCTTGGTCAAGATGCTGAAACAGTCTTTAATCCAAAAGGTTTTAAAGGTTTTCCTAATTTTAAAATATTCTTTTCTCTTACTGACAAGGGAACATACTTAATAAAAACCTACAAAAGTGGGACAGACGTAAGAACCTATGATTACAAAACTGATGTCAATGGGAATGTTACTTCATATACAATTACTTACTCAGAAGGTTCAAAAACAACAGGAACTTTTACTTATAAATGTAATTAATTTCAATTTTCGAAATAATTTAAACAAACAAAATCATGGCACAAATAACAAATTTAACAATTAGTATTGGAGGTTTAGAGTCCAGAATTTTAGGATTTCCCGTTTCCCTTGGTACTCCTGCTACTCCTCAAAATTGTAGGCGTGTTACATTAAATTTTTTGATGACATTTAGCCCGCAAGAGGTAGGACTCACATATCGTTTATACGCATTATTGTTTGCGAATGACAATAAACCTGAGGACACAGATGATGGAACTTACCCTTTTATTTTCGGTGAAGACGTTGGCTTAACAAAAATAGCAGAACTCGGAACAAATATAGGGTGGTCAATATTTCCAAAATCATACATAAATCTAACCGTTACAAATGTTTCTATGCCTTACACAATCAGTGATTATGTTTTAGAAAAAGCACTCAATGAGGATGATTTAGTAAATATTAGACCTATGGGTCCAGGCAACCCACCATTAGTTTATGAACATAAAGATGAACTTTTAGCAAGGATAATACTCAGTCAAGTAGCTGAGATTAAGAGCATTCCTCAGCCACTATAATTTTTTAATTCAAGGGCTGTTTACTTAATCAATTTTTTAAACAATCTAAACAAACAAGACAATGCCAAATAACACAATCACAGGAAAAATACAAGTCGGAAATACCGTCATGATGAGTGGAAGGTACAAATTAGACGTTCCTTCTCCTGATAATCTTGACAACTATTATATGCGTACTGCCGATATTATACTTGACCAAGATTTTACTGCAAAACCTACGGTAGTTGCCTCAATTCATCATCTAGATACGCCCGAACATCGTACAGAAGGCAATTCAGTACCATTTGTAATATCCAATATTGATATGGATTTAACGGTTTATGCTCCCAAAACCCGCATAATGATAATGGCAACACAGGTAGAGGTACATAGAATATCGTATGAATATTGGTGTGAGTATATCGTCATGGGTGAGGTATAAAAAATTCAACAAAGACAAGAGTAAAGTCTTTCTGCCCTTGTTGGTATTTTCACCAACAAGCTACCGTCCGAGTTATTAGTAAAAACACCAAAGGCGAAAATACAGCTACCAGAAAACAACTAAGCCAGAAGAACAAGCCCAAGACCTAAAATTAGAAATGAGATTTTATGGATTAGAAAAAAATGGTTTTATTCAATAAATACAACCCAGCTTATCTCAACTAATGTAAAATATCAAACAGAATGAAAACAACAAAATTACTAATAATCGCCATCTCACTTCTCATTTTTTCGTGCAAAAAAGATGAAGTAACTACCCCCGCAGATACTTGCAAAGTATCTATAATCGACCGTGGAAATGGCAACAAACATACTTATACCTACGATGTCACTGGGAAAGTTGCCACCATGTCCCGTGAATTTGATGGGTCAGGGTCGGGGAAGATTAGTAAGTATGTTTATACTTTCACTTACGACAATGCAGGATTACTCACAAAATCAGTTTGGACACTCGATGGTAAAGAAAATGGATCAGAAACGTACACCTACACGAGTGGAAAGATCTCGAAGGTAAGTTTTAAAGATGCAGCGGACAATGGCGGCACCAATAATTTGAAATACGATGAAGCAGGCAGGATTATTTATTTTTCGTACGAAACTGGCGACCCAAATTCTGATTTGATTCAATATTTTACTTATGATGCCAATGGGATTGCTACTAAAAAGGGCTTTAAAGGCTTTGATGGCAGTATTTATTTTGAAGTAGTAATCAAACCGATGGGAGTTGCCAAATCTCCAGAGCAATTATTGAGTAAATATAATCTGCCCTACGATGTGCTAACTGGCTATTCGTGGTCGGCAAATCAGGGTGGTATTGGTACAATTTATGAATCTTTTGAACCAGATAGTAATGGAAAACTTGTTTCTTCTGGAACCGAAAAAGTCACCAGTGTCAAGTTAGATTCTAAAGAATTTATTGCTGAAATTACCTCAATGGATGATGCAAAAATTAGCAGTACAGAACGTTATACCTTGACGAATTGTAATTAGATTTTCATCAATATCCACGTTCTGCGGAATTTAATGAGCCAAAAGCAAAAGGGTTACAAATACTTTATCGTATTAGTATCCCTTTTTGCTATTTGCTGACAAACGGATTTTACCATAATTTTAATCCCCAAAAAACGTTTCAATATTGAATATATGTCAATATGAGAATTGTCGTATTATATTTATAAATTTGTAATTCAGTTGATGTGCGTTCCATAACATCCACATTTAATATTCCCTTACCTAAAATACAGTATGTTTAAATTACAAAAAGGTCAGTATCAAATACTTATCGCAAGAATATGGAAATGGTCGGGCATTGGATTCGGGGCATTTTTATTATATATTTTGGCGGTACAATACAATCTTTTTTGGCTTTTTGGAGGAATGCCCAGCCTACAAGAGTTAGAAAATCCTAAGAGTCAGGTTGCTTCGGTTTTATATTCAGAAGATGGCGAAGAATTAGGGAAATATTTCCGTCAAAACCGTTCTCCCGTTGAATACGAAGAACTTTCTCCAAATCTTATCAAAGCGCTTCTGGCTACGGAAGATGCTCGTTTTACGCAACATTCAGGGATAGATTTACGCTCAACTTTCCGAGTAATTATCCATCTTGGTAGTGCGGGTGGTGGTAGTACTTTATCGCAACAATTGGCCAAAAACCTTTTTGATACTCGTCAAGCCGTTGAAGAAGACCCCGAAGAAGGCGAAAGTTATAAAGGAATATTAGCAAAAATTCCGCTCATTAGAACGTTAATTGCCAAAACAAAAGAATGGATTTTGGCAATTCGTTTGGAGAGTAGATATACAAAACAGGAAATTTTAAAGATGTATCTGAATGAAGTAGAATTCGGAAATAATGCCTACGGAATCAGAGTGGCTTGTCAAACTTATTTTGGCAAAAATATCAATAATGTATCCGAAAAAGAAGCCGCTACGTTGATTGGTATGTTGCAAAATCCTTCTTTATACGACCCACGCCGTCATCCAGAACGCTGTATGGTGCGTAGAAACGTCGTTTTGAGTCAGATGTATCGTTACGGATATATTTCTCAAGAAGAATCAGTTGATTTGCAAGGAAAAACATTAGGATTGAATTTTAAGGTAGAAAATCAAAATACCGGCGAAGCTCCTTATTTGCGTGAATCACTCAAAAAACAATTACAAGCCGTTATCGCCGATATTAATTCTACCCGTGATGAAGCCGATAAATTGAATCTTTATACCAGTGGTTTGAGAATTTATACGACCATCGATTCCAGAATGCAAGCCTACGCTCAAGTGTCGTTAGACAATCACATGAGAGACCAACAAAAAAAATTTTATGCGCACTGGAAAGGGCGTAATCCTTGGGTAGATGAAAATATGCACGAAATCAAGGGATTTTTGAAAGATGCCATGAAACGAACGCAACGATATAAAGCTTTGATGGTAGAACTAAATGGTGATGAAGATGCGGTGTGGAAAATATTAAAAACGCCTGTAAGAATGACCATTTTTTCTTATCAAGGTGACAAGGACACCACGCTATCGCCTTTAGATTCGATGAATTACTACAAAAGAATTCTGAATTGTGGCTTTATGGCCATGAATCCAAACGACGGACACGTGAAGGCTTGGATTGGTGGAATTAATTTCAAATTCTTCAAATTTGACCACGTTCGTCAGTCGAAACGTCAGCCAGGTTCAACTTTCAAGCCTTTTGTTTATGCGGCAGCTTTGGAAAATGGCGTGGCAGATTTATGTGATAATGTAGTGGACGAACCCGTAACGTTTGGACAAGAAGATGGTTTGACGGGAAAAACGTGGACTCCTCAGAATTCGGAAGGACATTATTCTTATGCCAGCATGACCCTTCGCCATGCCATGGGACTTTCAATTAATTCTATTTCGGCAAAATTAATGAAGCAATTAAAGCCTCATGCCGTGGCTGAATTTGCCAATCGTATGGGCATTCAAAGTCAGTTGAATGAAACGCCCGCCCTGTGTTTGGGAGCCAGTGAAGTGTCAGTTTATGAACAAGTGGCAGCTTATTGTACCTTCATGAATGAAGGCGAAAGAATCGACCCGATTTTGATTTTAAGAATTGAAGATAAAAATGGCAATGAATTGAAACGTTTTGAAACAACTTCCAAGAAAGTTATCAGTTCGGAAACTGCTTATAAAATGACGTATATGCTGAAAGGCGCAATTCAAGAACCCGGCGGAACGGCCCAAGGTTTGAATAGATACAACTGCACAAAAGGCAACGACATCGGAGCCAAAACGGGTACAACTTCCAATTATTCAGACGGTTGGTTTATGGGCGTAACCCAAAGTTTGGTGGCTGGCGTATGGGTTGGTGGCGACGACCGAAGCATTCACTACCGTAGTCTCGCTCTCGGACAGGGTTCAAGAATGGCCATGCCTGCCTACGGAAAATTCATGGATATGGTATATGCCGATAAATCTTTAGCCATTGCAGGATTTAAAAAAGAACCTTTCAGAAAGCCAAACGGAGCAGATTTGGGTTGCAATAGTTCGTATATCGTTACAGATTCAACGGGTGTTCAACAACAAGCCACCAAACCAAAGGAAGACGAGGAAGGATTTTTGAAGTAAGAAATTCCTATTACTCTATATAAATAAACCCACAATTGAGCGTGACCAATTGTGGGTTTATTTTGTTTTATCAAAACAAAATTTATGCAAAAATTTTATTCAAATCTAATTCAACATCGAGAAGGGTATCTTTTAATATTGGATTGGCAAGGGTGAATGTTTGATAACTTCGAGGAGTATCAAAAATATAAATTGTTTGGAAGACTGGCACTACAAGCCAAACCGTTTTAATGCCCAAATTGAAATATGGAAGAAATTTAGAAATTAATTCTTGCTCAGATTGACTTGGAGAAAGAATTTCAATTACTCCCTGTGGAACTTCTGTAATTTTAGTTTCATCATCAAACCAATCACTTTCTTGAACATTGAAAAAAGCTAAATCTGGGACTCTTGGACGTTCAAGCATTTGTAAGGTTGGTTCTGAAACAATATCAAAGCGATTTTCGTATTGATTCAAAAGTAATCTTCCAATACGCATTTGTAATTTTCCGTGGTTTCTGCTGGGCATAGGTTTATCTCGTTCAATTTCGTAGGGAGTCAGTTCTCTTTCTTCGGCTACGTTTTCTGTCACTAATTCCATAAGCGTTTTCGTTTTTTTCAAATATACGAAAAATCATATACTAATCACCAAAACACCGTAACTTTAAGGGCAAGAAATCCTC
The DNA here is from genome assembly GCF_964672035.1 of Arcicella sp. Taxonomy (NCBI): domain Bacteria; kingdom Pseudomonadati; phylum Bacteroidota; class Cytophagia; order Cytophagales; family Flectobacillaceae; genus Arcicella; species Arcicella sp. The sequence goes on along the minus strand of NZ_CBABQS010000001.1, from coordinate 142,768 downwards.
TTATGAAAAAATCACTAAACATAAAATCCAACGCCCAAACACCTAAGTACCAACAGATTGTGGATGAAATTATTGAACGAATCCAACAAGGTATTCTGAAAAGAGGAGACCAATTACCCACAATCAATGAAATAACAGGTCAATTGAAGGTTGCTCGCATGACGGCTATTCGTGCCTATGAAGAGTTGCGTGAAAGGGGAATTGTGGCTTCTCAACACGGAAAAGGATATTTTATAACTTCCACCGATGTACAAGCAACGATGCACGTTTTTGTGCTATTCGATGCTATGAATTCGTATAAAGAAATCCTTTTTCAAGCTTTAAAAGAATCATTGGGCGACCAAGTTTCTATCCATCTTTTCTTTCATTATCACGACTTAACGGTTTTTGAAAATGTAATTGTCAACAACCTCGGCAATTATAATTTCTACATCATTATGCCTCATTTTAACGAAGATATTTATGGAATCATTAAACAAATTCCGAAAGAAAAATTATTGATTTTGGATATTGATGTGGACAAGTTAGACAATACCTACGCTGTGCTTTATCAAGATTTTGAACGCAATTTTTATCAAGGTTTAAGTGATGCTTTGCCCATGATTGAAAAGTATGAAAGTCTGACCTTGTTTTTGAGTAAAAACCAGTTTCAATACACGCCAAAGGGTATTTTGAAGGGTTTTAAACGATTTTGCAAAGATCATAATATTAAACATGAAGTGGTAAATAACCTCCAATTCGACCATTTGGAAGAAGGCCATGCTTACTTTTTATTCTTAGAAAATGACTTGGTACGTTTTGTAAATTACGCCAATCGAAAGGGCTTGAAATTGGGGGAAAATATTGGACTTTTATCTTACGATGATACGCCCATCAAGGAAATTTTGGATGATAGTGGCATCACTACGATTTCCAATGATTTTGTTCAAATGGGTAAATTAGCGGGAAAGTTGGTTCATAGCCGACAAAAAGGGAAAATTGCCAGTGATTGTAAATTGATTGTGAGAGGGTCACTTTGATGAGTTGAGCTTCAAATGGTGTCATTGCGAACGCAGTGAAGCAACCTGTTGGATTAGTGAAAAGGCATTCTAATACCTTTCCTATTTTACTAACAGATTGCTTCGTTGTACTCGCAATGACAATCATCAACTACTAAATATACTGATTAATAATATTCTCAAACATCTCTTGTTTTCCGCTGGTTTGTTTTGGTTCTCCTGCTTCAAAAGCGAAGGCTCTTAAATCTTCCAAAGTCAACTTACCAGCTTCATAATCAGCCCCTTTTCCCGCATCAAAAGAAGCGTAACGGTTGGTACGAAGTTTTTTGTAAGGCGATTTTTTTAAGATATCATCTGCAATGACTAACGCTCTTGCAAAAGCATCCATTCCACCAATATGAGCCAAGAAAATATCATCTAAATCAGTTGAATTTCTACGAGTTTTTGCATCAAAATTGATACCTCCTTGCGTAATTCCACCTGCTTCTAAAATAATCAACATTGATTCTGCCAATTCATTCAAATTTGTCGGAAATTGGTCTGTATCCCAGCCATTTTGATAATCTCCACGGTTTGCATCAATGCTACCTAACATTCCCGTATCAGCCGCAACTTGCAATTCGTGTTGGAAAGTATGACCCGCCAAAGTAGCGTGATTTACTTCCAAATTCAACATAAAATCATTCTCTAAACCATGTTCTTTCAAGAAACCAATCACCGTTTCAGCATCATAATCATACTGGTGTTTGGTTGGCTCACAAGGTTTTGGTTCGATGAAAAATTTACCCGTAAATCCATTCTTACGAGCATAATCACGAGCAATCGTCAAGAAGCGTCCTAAGTGCTCTTTTTCACGTTTCATGTCAGTATTCAATAATGACATATACCCTTCACGACCACCCCAGAAGACATAATTTTCGCCACCCAAAGCAATGGTTGCATCAATCGCATTCTTTACTTGCGTACCTGCATGAGCCAAAACGCTGAAATCTGGATTGGTTGAAGCACCATTCATATATCTCGGATTCGAGAATACGTTGGCAGTTCCCCACAATAATTTCACGCCGCTTACCGCTTGTTTTTGTTTGGCATAATCAACAATGGCTTGCAAATTACCTTCGTATTCCGACAACGAACTTCCTTCATCCACCAAATCAATGTCGTGGAAACAGTAAAAAGGCGTACCGATTTTTGTCATAAATTCAAAAGCGGCATCCATTTTATCCTTCGCACGACCCACAATTTCATTTTTTGCATCCCATGGAAATGCTTTTGTTCCAGGTCCAAATGGATCAGCGCCCGTTCCACAGAAAGTATGCCAATAAGCCGTTGCAAAACGCAATTGGTCTTTCATGGTCTTGCCGCCAATAATACGATTTTCGTCATACCATTTAAACGCCATTGGGTTATCTGATTCCCTTCCCTCGAACTGAATTTTTCCAATTCCTGGAAAATATTCTTTGTCTCCTAATGTTAAATTTGCCATTTATTTTGAAAATATTGAATGTTTAGTTTTAAAGTGTTCTATACTGTTCTATAAAATTACTACAAAAGTATTATTACCTATATGAAAAGCAAAATTAATTGTATAAAATCTTAATTTGGATAAGTATAATACTATTTTTCATGAATAATGTTGGTAGAAAACTTAGCCTGTGGATAACATCAAAAAAGGTCATTGAATTAGATTTTCAACGACCTTTTGAATTTATAATATTTTAAACTTCCCGAAAGTAGAAATAACTTTCGGGAAGTTTCCCAAACATATATTTCTACTTCCTGAAATAACTCCGTGATGGATTAAACCAGCAATGAATATTGTTTCGGAAATTTCCCCAATCAAATTTCATTCTATAATCCTCTCTTTTTTCCCTGATAATCAACCACTTCCACCGATTTCACGTTTGGAGAAAGTAAAATACTTCTTGAAGATTGCGATAAAAATGAAGTACCATAACCCACTTCTACTTTACGAGTTTTTCCATTTTTTAGATGCTCAAAAACTACGGCATCGTTGGTTTTCAATGGTTTAGTTACTAAGGATTTTATGCCACCAAAAGTTTTTAAATCTGCCCGATTTTGGGTTGCCATTATCAAAGGATTTCCGTTAGAATTTGTTACTCTCACCAAGCCTTTTGCATCTCCCGAAACACAAAAAGCACTCTCCGAAAGTGTGGCTGGTTTGAAATTCCCAAGTCCGTCTCCTTTCAATAACAAACCATTAAAAGCATCCAAACGCCCCACCGAAACTTCATTTCCGTAATCATTACCTACCATCAAAACATCGAGGTTTCCATCGGCATCAAAATCCTCCACTAACATTCCGTTTATGGGAGCAGTTTGTGTCTGCATGGGTAAGGCTGAAACTTTAAACTTTCCTTCACCCAAATTTTCTATATAACTGGTTTTTAAATAATTAGCCTTCAATATAAACGCATCTTTCAGTTCTTCGGCTGATAAAACATCCTTAATCCCAGCGTTGGCAAACTTCTGATAGTTATCAAATTTCTTACGAATTGTATTCATTTGTTTTGCCAAATCATCCCGCCCGTGAAAGGTAACTTCCATGCGTTTACCTTCTTTATCGTGATAAAATACGGTTGGAATTGCATCAAAATTTCCATCTCCGTTAAAGTCTTTTGCGTAAACACTTACAGGGTATTCGTCAGAAGCTTGGTTGAGCGTATTCGTTCCCAAATTACCAGCGATATAATCCATGTCGCCATCATTATCAAAATCTCCCGCCGTCAAACTATTCCAAAAACCTACCTTACTCCCCAACGATTCTGTTGCACTTGGAGAAAACGATTTTCCTTTCGCATTTTTCAAAATCGTAATGGGCATCCACTCGCCCGCCAACATCAAATCCATCCAACCGTCATTGTCAATATCCGTCCAAAGGGCATCACAAACCAAACCAATATTTTTGAGATTTGGGGCAACTTGTTGGGTTACGTCAGTAAATTTCGGAAGTCCATTTTTTGAATCATTTCGTAAGATAAAACTACTCACGGGTGTTGGATAAGCATTCACTTCCATGCGCCCACCCACGAACAAATCTAAGTCGCCATCATGGTCAAAATCGGTGGCTTTTACGCACGAACCACTCTTTAAAAATTGGGGTAAAGCCGCTTTATTTTGCGTAAAATGACCTTTTCCATCATTTTCATAAAAACGGTCTTGATATTCAAGTGATTCTTTGGGAAGTTCATTACTGCCACCAACTACGTATAAATCAAGGTCGCCATCGAGGTCAGCATCAAAAAGGAGTACGCCCATATCTTCCGCCAATTTTGTGGCATCGGTTTCACCCAAAATCAAATCAGATTTTGTAAATTTTCCTGCTTTATTTTGAAGTAAAAAAGTACCCTTAAATTTTGATGAACCACCAATAAAAACGTCTTCCAGTCCATCCCCGTTTACATCGCCAACGGCAAGTGAAGGACCAAATTGAGAAAGTTTATGGGGTAATAATTTCTGAATATTAAAATCAATGGCATCTAATTCTTGATGAACATAATTAATTGACAGTGAATCACTTATATCTGAAAATACCGTCAACTGCCGACTACCAACTGCCAACTGCTGACTACTCACCGCCAATCTTTCATCAATAACCAAGACTTGATTAACATCCACATTTTTTAAAATTTGATATTTGCCGCTTTGCCAAGTCACTTTTATTTCATCAATTTTTTTAATTTTTCCTAAACCAAAATGCGCCACATTTTCGATGGTTGAAAGATAACCACGATAAGGTGTATTTTCGTAAATTTGATGTTGCCCTTTATCGTAAGAAATCTCAATAAAAGCCCCAATTCCGTTGATATTATTTTGCAAACCGTTCAATTTTACTCGCAAATAATTACTCTCTTCGGGTTTCATTTGAATAGAATTATTACGATAAACCGAAGCCGAATCATTGATATTATTAACCACATAATCCAAATCGCCATCATTGTCCAAATCAGCATAAGCCGCACCATTTGAAAAACTTGGCGTGTCCATTCCCCAATCTTTTGTTACGTTTTCAAAATTTAAGCCACCCTTATTTTTAAAGGCGTAATTTGAAATTTTCACCGCTGGAATTGATGGCAAAAGCATCATTGGCCCCATCAAATTGGCCATTTCGGCGTGATAAACCATAAAATCTTGGTCGGTAATATCTCTGGGAAAACCATTGGTAATAATGATATCTCTGAAACCATCATTATCAAAATCCGTTACCATCGGTGTCCAACTCCAATCGGTTTCGGCAATGCCCGCCAATAAACCCATTTCACTAAAAACAGGGTTTCCTGTCTTAGGATTTACCCCTTGATTTACCTGCAAAGTATTGCGTGGATATTGATAATTATAATGATATTTTTCGTTATTTTGATATCCCAAATAATTGTTGGCAGAGGTCATCATTTTCTTGCGATAATTGTCGGCTGGCATCATATCAACCGCCAAAATATCGACCAAACCATCGTTATTCAAATCCTCAATTTCATTTCCCATCGCTGAATAGGAAGTATGTTTTAGATATGCTTCGGCTTGGTCGGTAAAGGTGCCATTTTTGTTATTAATGTACAGCAAATCATTCGTCAAATAATCATTCGTAACATAAATATCTTTCCAGCCGTCACGGTTAATATCCGTAATATTTACGCCCAATCCGTAGCCTTCAATCAAGATTCCTGCTTCTTTGCTAACATTTGTATAAACGGGGTGATTAAGTGCTTTAGAGAAATCGTTACGGTATAATCTATCGGTTCGTTTTGACGAGCCATCTACTATTTTATCATGATATTTATTCGGGAAACGGTTATCGTCCATCTCATTTACGAGTACATATAAGTCCAAATCTCCGTCATTATCATAATCAAAAAACACGGAATTTGTGGTATGCGTAGTATCAGCAATGCCGTATTCTTGAGCCATTTCTTTGAAAATTGGCACACCATCTTTTCCCACTCCTTGATTCACATAAAGCATATTTGCCCGTTCTGAAGCTATTTTTTTAGCGGTTGCACTGACATAAATATCCAATAATTTATCATTGTTGATGTCCACCAAAGCAACGCCCGAACACCATTTTCCTTGGGCTTCAACGTTGGCTTTTTTGGAAACATCTTCAAATTTAAAGTCTCCTTTATTCAGGTATAATTTGTTATCTACTTGATTACCAGTAAAATAAACATCGACTAATTTATCGTTGTTGAAATCGCCCAAGGCTACACCTCCGCCATTATTTACGTACTCAAACGTAAGCACATTCATGGTGTCTAATTCGGTAATTCTGTTTGAAAAAGTGATGTTGGTTTCTTCGGCGGGCAGTTTTGTAAAGACCGTATCATTCCCACACGAGTACAGAAATAAAGAAGAGATTAATAACAAAAAAGGCAAATACTTAGCAGTCATAGATTGATAATTTACAAAAATTGTATTAGTTTTTCAGGGAAATTAACTATAAATTTAACATGATTTTATGTAAATTCTATAATATTTATGAGGGAAGTGCCGTAAAATTTAGTGGGACGTGATCAGTAAGCAAAAAAGAATGCTAATTCAAGATTTGGTAATGTGTAAAAAGAAGCCTTTGCTTTAAGGAAAGGCTTCTTTTTACACCTTGATAAAACAAAAGTTTGAAATCACAAACTCTCTTATCGCCTCTCCCACTCTAATTGTTTCGAGTTCATATATTCCGAGGGCGTGATGTTGAATTGTTTTTGAAAATTTCGGGCAAAATTGCTTTGAGAGCTAAATCCAACCATATACGAGACTTCAAAAATTTTATAATTTCCCTCCGCTAATAGTTCAGCGCCTCTTTTCAAGCGGGTAATATTGATTAATTCGATGGGCGTTAAGACTGAAATAGCTTTGATTTTTCGATATAAGGTGATGCGACTCATATTCATAATTTGAGCCAATTTCTCAACGTCCAAATCCGTATCTTCTAAATTTCGATTGATGGTTTCATGAAGGGTTTCTAAAAATAATTCATCTGATTTTGAGTGAGCCATACTTTTAATGTGAATCAGCGGAGAACTCGCAAAATACTCACGAATAATATTTCTGTTGTTTAACAAGCTGGCAATTTGGGCTTGAAGATGTTCTTTAGAAAATGGTTTTTCGATGTAAGCATCCGCCCCTAATTCGAGTCCTTCTACTTTGGCTTGAATACTATTTTTTGCCGTTAAAAGAATCACAGGAATGTGTGAATATTCAAAATTCGATTTCATTCTTCGGCACAATTCAAAGCCATCCATTATGGGCATCATCACGTCAGAAATCACTAATTGCACCGTCTCTTTATCCAAAACCGTCAAGGCATCTTGTCCATCTTTAGCTTTGGCGATTGTGTATTTTGATTTCAGTATTCTCTCTAAAAATTCAAGAATTTCTTCATTATCATCCACGAGTAAAATAATTGGCAGCATAGCTAAAATAGTTTGTTAGAGTTTAAGTTTTTTTAATTTTAGAATAAAAATTACAAATTTTATCCTTGATTTTCAAAAAGTTACTGAAATTTACCGAAATAACAAAACGTATTATTCACTACTTTCCTTTAATGGGTAAATTGGCAAATTAAGCACAAATACAATTGAGTTATCGTCGGTTTCTTTCAAATACAAATCGCCATTTAATAGTTCCGTTAGCGACCTTGCCAGCGCCAAACCAATACCCGTTCCTTCTTGTTTGGATTCCTTTAATCGATAGAAAGGTTCAAAAATTTTCTCCTTCATTTCGAGCGGAATTTTCAATCCATCGTTCTCAAATTCAATGATAAGGTGGGTAGAATTTTGACTTATGGGCAACATACTAATCGCCACTTTCTGATGGGCAAATTTTACGGCATTATTAAAAAGATTACTAAAAATTTTGTTCAGTGCTTCTTCATCAGCAAAGGCAAAGATATCATTCGGAGGACAACTAATGGTATAATTGATTTTTCTTTTTTTAGTCAATGAAGTAAAGTTCAGATATGATTCGTGCAGCAATTCTGTCACATTTACTTTCACAAAATCAAGGCTAAAACTTTTTGATTCTACCTTTCTAAAATCCAAAATCTGGGTTACTAAGGCAATCAACCGATTGGTATTTCTATCCATCAAAACGACATCTTGCTTTATTTGAGGCACCTCGTCCATTTGTTCCAAAAGATTCTCGATGGGGCCTTTTATCAACGTCAAAGGCGTTCTAATTTCGTGGGCTAAATTCGTAAAAAAATCAATCTTTGCTTCATAAATCTCCTTCTCTTTTTTATCTTCAATGATGGTATGATAACTTGAAAATAAATAGTAAATCAAAATGGCCATGACAATTCCGTAAAAAATAAACGCCCACCAAGTTGCCCACCACGGAGGTAAAATTATGATTGTCAAGCATTTATCTTTTTTACTCCAATTACCATTGATGGAGGCTCTTAATTTGAAAACATATTCTCCTGGCGACAAACTGGTAAAATAGACTTTGCGATTGGGCTTTATTTCGGTCCATTCTTTGTCCAACCCTTCCATGAAATAACTAAAAATGGTCATTTCAGGAGAAGTAAAACTTAGGGTTGTGAAATCAATATTGAAAGAAGATTTATCGTGGGGTAAGGTAATTTCGTCGGTATATAGAATAGATTTTTTCAAGAAAGAATTCTCGTCGCCAATTTCCTGTTCTTTATTTTCTACGCTGAAATCGGTAATAAAAATGGGTGCCGATGTAATTTCCTTTAAAACATCGTTAGGATTAAAGGTTATCATTCCTTTGATACTGCCAAAATACATATTTCCTTGGGCATCTTTATACCCAGAATTATAATTGAATTGGTCGCTCAAAAGGCCATTATCTTTGGTATAGTAGGTTACAACGCTATTATTTGCTGGATTAAAATTCGCCAATCCACGGGAAGTAGCAATCCATAAAGTCTTTTTATTATCTTCCAATACCTTCACCACAAAATTACTCGGCAATCCATTTTTCATGGTTAGCGAAGTGAGTGTTTTTCTATCTCGACTAAGTTTACAAAGTCCACCCCCCTCTGTCGAAAACCACAAACAATGGTTACTATCCTCAAGAATCGTATTGATGTTATTATTGGTAAGAGAATTCGGGTTTTTAGGGTCATTGAATAAATACCCTTTTGCTTTCGTACGTGGATTGAAGTAATAGACCCCTCGGTCGGTCCCAAACCAAATTGTTCCGAAACTATCTTCCAATATTGAGCTGGTAAAATGATTGATGGATGGTTCGGTTACAAGTTCAAAACCATCCATTTTTACATTATATTTTACCAAAGAATTGGCCGTTCCAACAAAAATTTGTCCTAATTTGGTTTGAAATATGTTTACAATAAAGTTATTTTTTAAATCATATTTGCCCGGCCCAGCGTTAAAATGTTTTTTCACTTTGCCAGTTTCGATGTCCATAATATCAAGCCCATGTTCAAAAGTACCAATCCATAAATCATTCCCAACATTCAAAAGTCCTTGAATATTGGAATAAGCCACACTTCCTTTTTTCCCATCGGGGATAAATTGCGTAATTGCCCCCGTTTTAGGATTCAGTTTATTCAAACCAGCATCTTCTGTTCCTACCCAAATATTCCCAAATTTATCAGGACAAATTTCCCTAATTACGTTGCCACTGAGTGACTTTTTGGAATTATCCGCAAATTTCTTTTCAAATAAAGAGTTTCTTTTTGAATAATAATTAATTCCTCCAAAGAACGTTCCCGCCCAAATACTTCCTTCATTGTCTTTACAAATCGAATAAACAGCATTATCCGTGAGCGAAAAAGGGTCAAGAAATTTCTTTTTGAGGTTGATAGATTGATTCGTTGAAGTATTCAGGATAAAAATACCCGACTCGGTGGCAAGCCATAATTCGTTGCCAAAATATTGTTTAATATCACGCACGTGGATAATGCTTTTGGCTGCATTAATTGTCAAAATATCTTGATAGGTTTCAGAAGGAATATCAAATTTCTTTAATCCTTGATTGACAGTTCCTACATACACCGTTTCAGTACCTAAGCAATAAATTTTTTGGATAACTTGAGATGAGGTTTTTAGTGAATGTGCAAAAACATGATAGCCTTTAAATGTATCCGTTTTAGCATCAAACTTTTGCAAAAAACCATCTTTTGTACCTACCCAAATTTGCCCTTTCGTATCCAAAGAGATAGAAGAAGCAGGAAAATAAACAGAGGTTGGATATTTTATCAGTTTTTTAGTTTGCAGATTATAGCGAAACAAAGTAGCGTAAGAAATAAACCAAATTTGGTTACTATTATCTATTTGAATCGAATTGATTTCTTTGAGTGAATCTATCACACTTATCAGCGATTCTTTTTGATAGTCGTAGAAACATAATCCCTTAGAACTTCCCACCCACAAAGTCCCTTTTTTATCCGCCAATATACAATATATCAAGTCTGGAACTAAGGAATTTTTGGCATTATTTATCTTAAATGTTTTAAAATAATAGCCATCAAAACGGTTTAATCCATCTTTTGTACCAAACCACATAAAACCATTTTTATCCTGAATACTACAATAAATTGCGTTGTTTGAAAGCCCATTTTCAACTTGATAATGTCTAAAAAAATAAGGTTGAGCAATCGTAATGAAGGAAGAGAAAGTTATGGTTGCTACAAAAAGCAAAATCGTTAGGTTATGTTTTTTACTTTTCAAGAGGATGATGAGTTAATTATACGGGTCTTATTCTTGGCAATATAAAGTTATAAAAATAAGAACCAAACCAGATTATGTGAAACATTTTGTTGAAATAATGATACTTTTTGAATCAATTATGTATAAAACTAAATCTAATTTTGCATTCAATTCAAATCAGCTAATTAAATCACAAATTATTATTTGAATAGTTATTTAATATACACTTTTAAAGCACCTCTAAAAACCTTAATAACAAATAAGATTGGGTATTTTAAAGAAAACGGGGTCATTATTGACCCCGCATTTCTTCTAAGTATTTGACTAAAAAATACTTAGTTAATACACGGTACTATTAAATGTAAAATATATTATTAAATCACCATAAAGTGAAACATTTTAACAAAATAATGATACAAAATGAATAATATTAAACAATTTATAATCTTAAATTTGTATGATTATTTTAAGAATAAATAGCTCTAAATGAATATAATAAAGACAAGCCATATTAAAAAACCATTTACCCTTCACTTATAAACCAATATAATTTTTACGCTTTCGTGCATTGTGATATTCGGTTTTGTAAAAGCTTTGAATGTGGAAAATCAGTATTAAGTAGCCTTTATATAAAAATCCTATCATGCTACTATACTACGAAATCTGCTAAAAATTTTGGTTACACGCTAACACAAAAATCTAAGGTCAATCTCTGCACTCATTACTCATTTCACTCGCAAATGCAAGAATTAAGCTATCACAATCATCATTTATTGATAATTAAAAATTAGTAATATTCTAAAAACTAACAACTTTTCCGGTATTCTTGGCCTATTATCTACGTGATAAATGAGCCTCTTTCAGCTCAGGTTGTAGTTTATAAATACGCTAATCAAACGATTTTACCAATTTTCACATTTTTTAAATTCAAATCTAACTTTTATGAAAAACAAACATTTACGACAAAGTATGTTTTTGTTACTTGCGTTTTTGAGCTTCAGTACATTTGCTCAAAATAAAAAAGTAATAGGAAAAATTACTGACAAACCCAGTGGGCAAGGAATCCCAGGCGCTTCAGTAATTATTAAAGGAAGTACTACAGGAACAACAACCAATGCCAACGGAGAATTTTCGGTTACTGTAAAAGATGATAACGCCATTTTGCAAATTTCATCAGTAGGGTTTATTTCACAAGAATTGAAAGTAGGAAGTCAGTCTAATATCGCACTTACTTTATTAGAAGATGTAGCCAATTTATCCGAAGTAATTGTAACAGGATACGGTACACAATCTAAACGAGATATTACGGGTGCCGTTGCCACCATCCAAGCAAAAGATTTACAATCGGTTCCAGCCACCACGTTTGCACAAATGATGCAGGGACGTGCTTCTGGATTAAGCGTTGTGAACGATGCCACGCCTGGAGGTGAAGCAACCGTGAGGATTCGTGGATTCGGAACGATTGGTAATAACGACCCTCTCTACGTAATTGACGGTGTGCCAACGGAAAGTCAAGGAAACTTGAATCCAATGGATATTGAGACGATTCAAATTCTGAAAGATGCTTCATCAGCATCAATTTATGGTTCAAGAGCTGCCAATGGGGTAGTTATTATTACCACAAAAAAAGGAAAACCAGGAGAAGTTAAGGTTTCTTTTTCAACGTATCAAGGTTCGCAAACAACCGCCGAGAATGTGCAGGCACTGAATGCAAAAGAGTTAGGTTCATATTTGTATTTGGCGGATAAATATGCGGGTAAAGCACCTTCACATGGTCAATATACTTTTGGAGCAAACGGTGAAGTATCGATTCCTGCCTATGTTTTCCCAAGTGCGGGGAAAGAGGGAACTGCGGCCGTTGACCCTAAGTTATATTCTTTAACGCCAAGTAACATCTATGCGATTACAAAAGCAGCAGATACCAATTGGTGGAACGAATTGACTCGTACAGCACCCATCAGAAATTACCAATTATCGGCCACTGGTGGTTCTGAAAATGGTCGTTTTGCCTTGTCTTTGGGTTATTTCAACCAAGAATCAGTTGTGAAATTTGTGGGATATGAACGTTATACACTTCGAGCAAATACTGAATTCTCCGCCATGAAAAAACGTCTTCACGTGGGGGAAAACTTCTCGGCATCCTTGGATAATCGTAAAGGCGGTTTTGGTAACAATGATGAACAGAATGCTGTTTCTGGTTCTTACAAACACCATCCGCTGCTTCCAATCTACGACATTGCCGGAAATTTTGCGGGTAGCCGTGGCGCAAACTTAGGGAATAACTCAAATCCCTACGCAACGCTATCTCGTGAGCAGGATAATTTCACGTATCGCTTGCGTGCTTTTGGTAACGTATATGCTGAATATGACATTCTTCCCGACCTTAAAGTTAAAACAAGTTTTGGCGTGGACATTAATACAAATCGTGGACGTTACATCGGCCGTGCCAATCCAGAATATATTGAAGGTAGCTTTAATAATGGTTCAACTTCAACCAATAGCTATTTCTTTGCATGGACGTGGACAAACACGCTTTCTTATTCAAAAACCTTCAATAAAGTTCACAAATTTGATGCTTACGTAGGTTTAGAAAGTATTAAAGAAACAGGTGAAGCATTCAGTGCAAGCAGAAATGGTTATGCTTTTGAAACCAATCCAATTATCAGTTATTTAGATTTAGGAGATCCAACGAAGGTTTCAAACGGTGGTAATATTTTCAGAGATTATACTTTATATTCTCAATTTGGGAAACTGAATTATGGTTACAAAGACAAATATTTGTTCCAAGCCATTCTTCGTAATGACCAATCTTCTCGTTTCTTACAAGCCTCTCGTAACGCAGTTTTCCCTGCCTTCAGTTTAGGTTGGAGACTTTCAGAGGAAGGGTTTATTAAAAATGAACTTCCAGTAATTGATGATTTGAAATTACGTTTTGGATACGGACAAACGGGTAATCAAAAAATTGGTGACTATAACGCCTATACAACCTACCGTGCGGATATTTTTCACGCTGGTTATCCAATTGACGGTTCATCAAGTAGCCCAAAAATTGGGTATGATACACAGGCTTACGGTAATCCAAAAGCGAAATGGGAAACCACTACTTCTTCAAACGTTGGAATAGATGCTTCTTTATTTAAAAGTAAACTTGCCGTAGAAATTGATGTGTGGACTCGTAAAACATCGGATATGCTATTCACAATTCCGAATACATTTACGGCGGGTGATGCCAGTGCAGCGGCTTTCAACGTAGGCGCCATGACTAATAAAGGGGTAGATATTGGTTTGAATTATCGTAATTCAACGGCTGGTGGTATTCGTTACAGCGTGGGAGCGAATTATTCAACGTATCGCAATACCGTTGATAAATTAGATGAAAGTCCAACAACAAAATATTTTGGAAATAGCTCTCGTGTTCCCGCCGTTACTTTAACGCAAGCAGGTTTACCAATTTCTTCTTTCTTTGGCTATAAAGTATTAGGTATTTTTCAATCGGACGAAGAAGCAAAAGCCTGGGCTCCTTATGCAGATGGTTACAATAAAGCGGGTAAATTCAAAATGGCGGATATTAACGGGGATGGTAAAATTGATGATGCTGACCGTACCGTTATTGGAAATCCCCACCCTGATTTTGTATATGGTTTAAGTTTGACTTTAGGCTATAAAGCATTTGATTTAACTGTTTTTTGTAATGGAACGCAAGGAAATGATGTATTCAATTATACTCGTTATTTCTCTGATTTCAATACTTTCCAAGGCAATCGCTCGAAACGTGCTTTGTATGATGCTTGGCAACCAACTAATAAAGGCGGTACTGTGCCAATCATGGATGCTAACGATCAAGTAAGTAGCCGCCCTTCCAGTTATTTCATTGAAAAAGGTTCGTATTTCAGAATCAAGAATATTCAATTGACTTATACAATGCCTTCAAGGATTGCTAATACCATCGGTTTTGCCAATGTTCAAGCATACCTTCAAGTTCAAAATTTAGCAACTTTCACCAAATACACTGGCTTAAATCCAGAAATTCAAACAGGAAATGATAACACATTGAGTTTTGATGGTGGTTATATGCCTGTTTCAAGAACACTTACTGCTGGTTTAAACGTAGGATTCTAATTTTTTCTTACGAACAGTTATTAATACTTAAAACTCATTAAATGAAAATACAGATGAAAAATAAAATATTAAAATATAGTTTAGTAGCGGGATTGTCTTTGGGATTAGCAACGGCTTGTACGGATAATTTCCTTACCCGTGACCCTCAAGGGCAATATAGTCCGACTGCTTTACAAACACCCTCGGGCGTAGAAGGAATTCTATTGGGTGCCTACGGAATGTTGGATGGGCAAGGCTTGGACGGTCAAGCTCCTTGGGAAAATGAAATTCAGAGTTGGGTTTTTGGTGGAATTCCATCCGATGATGCCTACAAAGGAACGGATGCAGGTGACCAACCAGAGGAATCATTTATTGAAAAATATGACTTCCAACCAACCAATGGACATATTAAGAACAAATGGAGAGGTTTATTCAAAGGCGTTGCTCGTGCAAATGATGCTTTAAACAGTTTGAAAGCGGCTCAAGGCGTAAATGCCGACCGTGCTAAACAAATTGAGGCTGAAGCCAAATTTTTACGTGGCGTTTTCCATTTTGAAGCCAGAAAAATGTGGAAAAATATTCCATTTATTGATGATAAAATCTTTGACTTGAATAATACCGAAAGTACTAAAGTGCCAAATGATAAGGAAACTTGGCCACTCATTGAAGCTGATTTTCAAGCAGCAATGGCAGTTTTACCCGATAAGCAAACCGACGTTGGCCGTCCAACGAAATGGGCAGCCATGGCATTTTTGGCGAAAGCGTATATGTTTCAAGGTTGGAATATTTCAACGGGAGTGGCCAATACCGCTAAGTTACAGGCAGCAAAAGCACTCTTAGAGCAAATCGTAAACAGTGGTAAATTTAGATTGACCCCGAAGTTTTACAGCAACTTTGACGTAGCAACTCGTAACAACGAAGAGTCAATTTTTGAGGTTCAATATGCCGTCTCAAGTGCCACAGGCGATGCCGCCGATGCAGGAATGGGATTGGCTCACCCTTACGCTTCACCGTGGGGATGTTGCGGATTTTATCAGGCTTCGCAAAATTTAGTAAACGCTTACAAAACCGATGCGAACGGACTTCCGTTATTGGATACTTTCAATGATGTAGATGTAAAAAATGACCAAGGTGTAAAATTAGAAGATACTTTTGAGCCTTCGACGGTTGCGTTAGACCCACGTCTTGACCATACCGTGGGAAGAAGAGGAATTTTGTATATTGATTTCAAAATCCATAACGTAGATTTTATCCGTGACCAAACGTATGCAGGTCCTTATTCTCCCAAAAAGCACATTGCCTCAAAAGCATTTACTGCCATTAATGGATGGGGAAATTTATCAGCAAATAACTATCGTATCATTCGCTATGGACACATTTTGTTGTGGTTAGCCGAGTGTGAAGTAGAGTTAGGTAATTTGGAAAAAGCCAGAACCTTAGTAAACCAAATCAGAACGAGAGCGGCAAATCCAGAAGGTTTTGTTCAGAAAGCAACCCAAGGGGCAACTCGTGATGATTATAAATTGGTTTTCGATTCAAAAGGTGCACCAGTGCCAGCAGCTAATTATGTCATCAAAAACTATACATCTGCTTGGACGGATGCAGCAACGGCTCGTAAGGCTGTCCGTTTTGAAACCCGCTTAGAATTTGCCATGGAAGGACACCGTTTCTTTGACTTACAACGTTGGGGAATTTCAGCAGACGTATTGAATAAATACACGGCAGTTGAAGGAAACAAAAGAACCTATTTGAAAGGTATTACTTTCACAAAAAGCAAAAATGAATTCTATCCAATTCCACAGGAAGCCATCGACCGTTCATCGGTAAATGGAACACCAACTTTGGTACAAGACCCTGCTTACAAATAAGCAGAAATTGATTATTTACTTTTTAAGGAGGATTTGGCTAATTGCTGAATCCTCCTTTTTTGCAAAATTTTAAGCGTACTACAAGGCATCAAAACGGCTAATACGCTAATACATTTTTAAGTAGTTTTATGTTAGTTTTTCGATACTCGATATTTGGCAAGCAAACATCGACTAAAGTTGACCTACTTAAGTTTAGAAGGTACCAGTTTAAAATGAACTGTTTGATTCCTAAAGTTAAGAGCAAGTTACAGTTCTATCAATTAGGATTTAATCCCTTCTTATCAAGTAAACCTCCAAAAACTAAACTGCATCACTATAAACAAACTGTTATTGTAAATCAATGCTTCTTTGCCGAACATCGAAATACTAATACCGAACTATAAATATTGCTCCTATTTTATCACAAAAAAAGAGATGACAAATGCCATCTCTTTTCTACTAAATAATGAATAAGAATCAATATCCTGGGTTTTGCTTCAAAATATCTTTTCCTTGAATATCAATTTGAGATTGTGGAATTGGTTGATACTCATTTTTGCCAGCCGTGAATTTTGCACCACCAAATTTAATTGATAATACTTTTCCATCAACTGCTAAATAAGCATTAAGAGCCTTCTCGGCAATTCCCCAACGAACTAAGTCAAAGAAACGGTGTCCTTCTCCTGATAATTCTAATTTTCTTTCAAATCTTACCGCTGTACGTGCCACATCTTTGTCTGACCAAGCCGTATCGTAAGTTCCGATTACATACTTGGCAGCAGGAGCATTACCCGCTTTATTCTTAACCCAAGAGTCTTGATTAGCAGCCCTTGTACGTACACGGTTCACGTATTCACGAGCTTTGTCTAAGCTACCAACCTCAATTTCACATTCAGCAGCCATCAATAATACATCGGCAAAACGAAGAATTGTATAATTCATTACAGAATATCCACGAGTCCATGAACTACCATCAGTCAAAGTGTTTTCTTGTGATTTGTAATAAACATATTTTTTAGGAGAATATGGCCCAGCATAAGGCTGACTACGTATCCAAGCTGCACCTGGGTGATCTCTCCAATCTAAATATTGGATACCACGACGACCTACTGAATGGTCTAAGCGAGGATCAAGATTACCAGCATCAGGCGTAAAAGCATCAGCAGATGCAACACCATAATCGTTTTTCACAGCGTTACTTGTATTATTGTAAGTACCATCCAATAAAGGTAAACCTTTATCATCAGTACGGAATGAGTTTACCAATTCAAAACTTGGCTGGAAAAATCCACAACAGTTTCCTGGGCCTTCTGAACCAGTATTGTATGGATAGTTCAAATCATCATATCCATTCGCATTATTCGTGCTTCCAGTATTCATTGAAGTCTGAGTAGCAAAAATAGATTCTTCGTGGTTATCATTCTCAGCATTATAAATCTGTGCATATTTCGGAACTAAGTTATATTTTTTACCATTAGTTGTTTTGCCGTTGGCAATTACCAAATCAAAAATAGCTTTTGCTTCAGCATATTTTTTCTGATACAAATATGTTTTTCCTAAATATGATGCACCAGCCCACTTATTAGCTCTACCAGCAGCATCAGATGTTTCAGGTAGGTTATCGTAAGCAAATTTAAAATCGGCCTCAATTTTACCCCAGAAATCTGGTGAATTAGGTATTTTCTCAATCCCAGTTCCGTAATCTTGAGTTTCGTCAATATATGGAGCACTGTTAAAGATTTTCTTTAATTCAAAGTAAAAGTGCCCTCTGATGAAACGAGCCTCACCAATAACTCTTTTTTTATCTGCATCTGATAAAACTGTTGATTTTGTCGCTAATCTGATTGTGCTGTTTGCACGACTAATACCTTCATATTTGGCAAGCCATGTACTTGCAATATCTCCATTATTTGCGTCAGATTCATAACGTTGGATTGGATTTATCGTAGTATAGTCACCAGGGTCGGTTCCTTTGTTGGCATCACCACCAAGAATACTACCAAATACCCAGTTATTAGGGCCTGCAAGACGTGAGAAGTTTTTCCCCAACATCATAGAATAAGCACCAAGAAGCGTTCCTTCTACCCCAGCCTTACTCGTTAATTGTGCCTCTCCCAAAGAACCTGTTGGTAAAACCTCCAAAAAGCTATCTTTACAAGAGAAAGTAATTGATGCTACTGCAAATGTAGTAATCAATGTTTTTCTTAAACTTATATTTTTGTTCATTTGATTTTTTTTATTTAATTTCCTTTAAGATAAACAATTAGTTATTTAAATATTACTATTTTAATAATAAAGGAATTACATTTTGTCCATTAAAATTGTTTTAAAAAGCTAAGTTTAAACCAAAGTTAAAACCTCTTGAAACAGGATAGTTACCCACATCAATCCCGAAGTTTGTATCCGCAGCACCACCAACACCCGGATCAAGTCCTGAGTAAGATGTGATTGTGAATATATTTGTGGCTGATCCCGTAATTCTTGCTCTTTTAATACCAAGTTTTGAGATTATCGCAGTTGGAATTTCATAGCCAATTGTTAAATTAGTCATTCTTAAATATGAACCATCTTCAACGTACCATGAGTTAGATGCACCGCTTGTACTTAAGTTTGAAGCACTTTCCCAAATTGGAGCTTTAGCATCATTTCCTAACGCTGGAGTCCAAGAACTTTTTGCAATAGCTCCTTTACCAGAGCCTTCAAATGTACCATAGAATCCTGTGTACCATTTAGAGAAGTTATAAATTTTATTTCCTAATGAAGTGTATAAGTAAGTTGATAAACTCCAACTCTTATATTTCAAATCTAAGTTGATACCACCTGTATATTTAGGTACGGGACTTCCGATGATTGTTCTATCATCTGGTGTAATCTTACCATCACCGTTTACATCAGCATATTTGAAGCGACCAATACCTGCACCTTCTTGAGCAGGTGAGTTTTTTACATCTTCTGCACTGGTGAAATAACCAACTTGCTGGTATCCAAAGAATGAGGAAATTGATTGTCCAATTGAGTTACTAACTGGATTCACACCTCTAAATGCAATATCTCTACCAAAAGATTCAACGTTAGGAGCTAAGTAAGTAATTTTGTTACTCAAGAATGAATTATTCCAAGTAAGGTCATAACGAACATCTGTACCAATTTTACCGTGTCCGATTAACTGAATATCAACTCCTTTATTTGTCATTGAAGCGATATTTACAGACGGTGCGGATGCTAAAGCTCCAACAACCCCAGCAAGTGGTACTTGGTATAATAAGTCTTTAGTGTCCTTACTCCAGAAATCAACAACTGCTTCTAATCTTCCGTTTAAGAATGTGGCATCAATACCAATGTTAGCAGTTGTACTTGTCTCCCATTTGGCATCAGGATTACCAATACGAGTTCTATAATATCCTTCGTCTGCACCGTTATTTGTTCCCGAGATTGGATAATATGAACTTCCTTTATCTGAACCATACAACGAATATTGATTACTTGGGTTTACATTGTTTGAATTACCCATTTGTCCCCAACCTCCACGAATTTTCAAATCGGTAATGAATGGTAATTCTTTCATAAAATCTTCACTACTTACACGCCAAGCGGCAGAGAATGCAGGGAATATACCGTATCTATTATTAGCACCAAATCTTGATGAACCATCACGGCGAACAACTCCACTAACATAGTACTTATCGTTGTAGCTATATTTAAGTTCTCCAAAAAGCGAGTAAAAGTTTACACCACTATATAAGTTCGAATTTACTTGTGGGTTGTTTACTTTACTTAAATTCACATAGTCCAAATCCATTGAGAAAGGGTTGATACCAGAACCTCCGATTTGTCTTCCAAAACCAGTGTTCAAGGCTTCAATACCTGTTTGTGCTGTAATACCGTGTTTACCAAACTTAGCTTTATAGGTTGCGGTATTGGAGAATGTCCAAGCAAAATTATATCCACTACCTTCACCGAATGAGTTGCTGGCTTCTGGCTCTGAATCACCCAAGTATCTGTAATTATAATCTTTGTAATAATATGTATTGAATTGCCCACCAATGCTCGAACGTAGAGTCAAATTAGCAATGGGGTCAACTTCTACATAAATATTACCGAAGGCGTTTCCATTAAAGTTATTATCGTTACCATTGTTCAATACTAAACTTCTAACGGGGTTTCGTGGATTGTTAAAACCAGCCGCTTTGGTTGAAGCATAACTGCCAAATTCATCATAAATTGGAATGATTGTTGGCATACGGTAAGCCGCTAAAATAGGAGACTCGTCCGCAGCAATACCTAAACCATTATTTCCTCCTGACTGTCCAGTTACTGAACGATAAGTAAATTGAAGATTTTCCCCAATTCTCACTCTTTTACCGAGGTCGAATTCAGAGTTTGCTCTAAATGAATATCTTTTGTAGTTATTATTAATCAAGATACCTGCTTGTTCTTGAGCAGATAACCCAAAGTAATAACGACCACCGTCAGTACCACCACTAAATCCAAGGCTATGGCGCATAATTGGGGCAGAACGAGTGATGGCACGATACCAGTCTGTTCCAGCCAAATTTGGCTTAATTAAAAAACTGTTGGCTGGATCTGCATCATAAGCAGCTTTTGCAGCCGCCAAATCAACGGAACCATACACACCACTTTGCCCGTTTGCGTATAAATACGCTGGAAGTGTGGCAGTTGCCCCGTTACCATATTGTGGGTGTTTCAAAGCATTGGTATATGCGTCTGTTCCTTTCACAATCCCATTTTGAGCAATGTTATTCAACTGAGCAATTTTTGTCCAATCTGCTTGCTCTTGTGGAGTCAAATTCTTAGGAGCTCCTGCTGCATTAGGATCTGTAACTCCGAATAGTCCGTCGTAAGTAACTTCCATTTTACGAGCTTTCTTCACACCTTTCTTTGTTACGTAAACAATTACACCATTGGCGGCACGAGCACCATAAATTGAGGCTGCAGCTGCATCTTTCAGAACAGTTGTTGATTCAATATCATTTGGTGATAGAAAATCGGTTGAACCAACTGGTACTCCGTCCACAACGTAGAGAGGTTCATTACCGCCAAATGCTCCAAATCCACGTACACGAATAATTGAACTTGTTCCTGGTTGTCCATTAGTAATTAAAGTAACCCCTGAAACTCGTCCTTGCAATTGTTGCTCAACGTTTCCTGAAGGATTTACCAATAAATCTTTAGCTTTCACCGTTGAAATAGCTGCCGTAGATTCTTTTTTGTTACTACTCGAATATCCAGTTACAATAACTTCATCAAGTGATGATACATCTTCGTTTAGAGTAACACTTACTGTACTTTGTGTTCCTACTTTTACCTCGGTACTTTTAAAACCAATTCCAGAGAAAGACAAAACGTCTTTTCCAGATTTTAAACTAATAGCAAACGTACCGTTTGCATCCGTTGATGTACCAGTTTGTGTTCCTTTTAAAAGAACTGATACACCAGGAATTCCCTGGCCATCGCCTCCCGTAACTTTTCCAGTTACTCGTCTGTCTTGTGCAAATGTTAGGAATGTACTCAGTAAGAATACACTTAACAAAAGCATTCTCTTTAGGGGAGAGTAAAGTTTTGTGTTCATAATAAGAAATTGGGTTTTTGATTGAAAAAATTAAACAATTGGTTGAATTTGATTATAAAGTTACCCCTAATCTCCTTTTATGGCAACATTTTTTATTAAAATTTTTATATTAATTTTTTTAATCATGTTCTATCATGAAACATTAACCTATTTTTTTTAACATATACGTGTGATAGTCAATGCTATACAGTGCTAATTGATAATAAAATCATATTCCGCTTTAAATTTATTTTAGCACATTTATTTGAATAAATCTTATCTTTAATTGTTATCTTTAAAA
This sequence comes from Arcicella sp., assembly GCF_964672035.1. Taxonomy (NCBI): domain Bacteria; kingdom Pseudomonadati; phylum Bacteroidota; class Cytophagia; order Cytophagales; family Flectobacillaceae; genus Arcicella; species Arcicella sp. Next base: position 120,305 of record NZ_CBABQS010000001.1, on the reverse strand, counting down.
ATTTGGGAATAAAATACCTTTTCAAGAATGTAGTTAAAAAATTATGGCAGAGTTTGATTATAAATCAGCATTAGCAAAAGTTCCCGAACAACCTGGCGTTTATCGGTATTTTGATGAGGAAGGAACAATTATTTACGTTGGAAAAGCAAAAAATTTAAAAAATAGGGTAAGCAGTTATTTTGCTAAATCTAATCAGCACGACCGCAAAACAAAAAGGTTAGTAAGCCAAATTCGTAATTTAGAATTTACCATTGTTCATACCGAATTTGATGCCTTATTGTTGGAAAATACGCTCATTAAAAAGCATCAACCCAAATTCAATATTCTCTTGCGGGATGATAAAATGTACCCGTTTATTTGTATAACCAATGAGGCTTTTCCAAAAATCATTACCATCCGTAGGGTTGATAAAAAATTGGGGACTTTCTTTGGCCCTTTTGCCAATCAAAAGGCATTATATTCCATTCTGGATATGTTCAAACAGATATACAAATTCAGAACTTGTAATTTGAATTTATCTGAAAAAAATATCAAAGAACGAAAGTTTAAAGTATGCTTGGAATATCACATCGGGAACTGCAAAGGCCCTTGCGAGGGGCTCCAACCTGAATGTGACTATTTGGAAGAAATTGAAATGGCGAAAAACACGCTGAAAGGCAACATGGGGATTTCTCGCCAGTATTTTGAAGAAAAAATGCTGAAAGCCGCCGCTAAACTCAATTTTGAAGAAGCCCAAGAATTCAAGGAAAAGTTAGCGTATTTGGTAAATTTTCAAAGTAAATCAACCGTTGTTAATCCAAACATTAAGGACGTTGATGTTTTCTCGATTGTGTCGGACGAAGAATCTTTCTATTTCAACTTTATGAAGATTTTAAATGGTTTTATCACGCAATCACAATCATTGGAAGTAAAAAAGAAATTGGACGAAACTGAAGATGATGTACTAACCATGATGGTTTGGGAGATGCGGGATAAATACGAAAGCGAAGCCAAAGAAGTCATTACCAACATCCCCTTATCAATCGAATTAAAAGGGGTTGAAAATGTACTTCCTCAGATTGGCGACAAACGAAAACTCTTGGATATGTCCTTGAAAAACGTATTGTATTTCCGTAAAGAAAAAGCCGACCGAAAAGCATCCGAAGAAAGTGCAGGAGATTCAAAAATGCGAATTCTTTTGACGCTAAAGAATGATTTACGGATAAAAACGATTCCAAGACACATCGAATGCTTTGATAATTCTAATATTCAAGGCACAAATCCTGTGTCGGCAATGGTTTGTTTCAAGAACGGAATGCCCTCCAAAAAGGATTACAGGCATTTTACGCCCAAAACGGTGGTGGGTCCTGACGATTTTGCAACCATGAACGAAGTTATCACCCGTAGGTACAAACGTCTTTTGGAAGAAGAAGCCGACCTACCCGATTTAATCATCGTAGACGGTGGCAAAGGACAATTGAGTGCCGCTTGCGATGCCTTGAAAAGTTTGGGTCTATACGGAAAACTGCCCATCATTGGCATTGCCAAACGCTTGGAAGAAATTTACTTTCCCGAAGATAGTGTTCCCTTATACATCGATAAAAAGTCAGAATCGTTAAAACTAATTCAAAGATTACGGGATGAAGCTCACCGTTTTGGCATCACTAAACATCGTGATAAACGTTCTAAAAATTTCATCATTAGCCAATTAGAAAGCATCGAAGGTATTGGAAAAACAACGGCGGAGAAACTCTTAAAACATTTCGGAACGGTTAGTAACATTTATAAAGCTACGCCCGAAGAATTAGAAAACCTCATGGGTAAGGCAAGGGCGACAAAAATCAGGGAACAACTAACAATTGTGGGAGGACAGTAATTTTTGGAGGTTTGGTGGATATTTTGGAGTATAATATTTTGAGTTATAGCTTTACATTTTGTAAAACATTCTTATTGTACAAAATATTATTATAAATATTTCGATATTTAATAGTAAATTTCCTGTCTGAATTTAACCATGAAAATAGGATAACAAACATTGTTTTGTTGCTAATAATAATTTGATTATGAATCTATCTGAACAACGTCCTGAGAATCAAATTGATAACATTATTTGGGAGAGATTTCTCAAAGGCAATAAAATGGCTTTTGAGGAATTGATGAAAACTCATTTTACCGCCTTATTCCATTACGGCACAAAGTTTTCGAAGGATAAAGAATTCATTAAAGATTGTATCCAAGATTTATTTCTGCAATTGTGGGAAAGCCGTCAAAACTTGTCTGATAATGTTATGGTCAAGCCTTACTTGATGGCATCTCTCAGAAGACGCATTCATCGGGCAACGCTTCCTATTCATTTTTCGGAGGTCTTGCTGGAGTCCAAAGATGTTTTTGATATTGAGTTTTCTATCGAAGAAAAATTCATTCAAAATGAGTCAACGGTGATGCTTACTCAAAAAATAAAGCAAGCCCTCGAAATGCTACCCAAAAGACAGAAAGAGGTTATTTACCTAAAATTTTTCCAAGAATTAGAGCGAGAACAAATCGCTAAAATCATGGATATTGCCCCTCAAACAGTTTCCAATCTTCTTCAAATGGCCGTTAAACAACTCAAAAAGCGTTGGGTAACTGAACTTATTTCCTCCTTATCTTTTTTGCTAACCTTCTAAGTAATTATTTTCATTTAAACGGTTTTACATTTTACTTTAAATTAAGTGATTGATTATCAACTAATTAGATTTTCAATAACTAACCCCTAAATCCCATACCCTATTAATATTTAACAATTAGTAGATTTTATTTAATTTTTTTTAGAAATATTTTAATTTTTTATGGTATCCAGCAACCATAAGTGTCTATCGCAGTATAGACGAGTATAAGCATAAGCATGAAAAAATACGATGAATTTGATATTGAAGATTTTGTTTGGGATTCAGGTTTCCGTCAATGGGTTTTAGCTCCCAATAGAGAAATCAACGCTTTTTGGCAGCAATGGATTGAACAAAATTCGGATAAATTGGTGATTATTGAGCAAGCCAAAACGATTGTCAATACCCTAAAAATTAATAGTCCAACTATTAGCGAGGAAGAAATTGATGAGCGAATCAACCAAACAATTTCAAAAATTAATGACACTGAAGAATGCGAGCCTGAACAAGTAAGTATTTTTTATTATCAACAGAAACAGTGGCTCAGGATTGCTGCATCTATCTTTTTGTTGATGGGAATATTTTTTTGGTACACGCAGTTTTCGCCAGAAAAGGGCGTGTATGAAAAATCAGTGGCTGAGAACCCTAATGAATTGGTTGAAGTAAGAAATGAAAACGAAAAGACCTTACCAATTCAACTAATTGATGGTAGCTTGGTTCTGCTTAAAAAAGGAAGTAGAATCAGTTATTCCAAAAAATTTCTGGGGTTTACTCGTGAAATATTTTTATCGGGAGAGGCCTTTTTTGAAGTAACCAAAAATCCTGAAAAACCATTTCTTGTTTATGCGAATGGTCTGGTTACGAAGGTTTTGGGAACGAGTTTTAACATCAAGGCTTACGACAAAGATAAGGAAGTGACGGTGGAAGTAAAATCTGGAAAAGTTTCGGTATTTGCCCAATCTGATGCCAACAGTAAAGAAAAAGCAACAAATCGAGAATTGGGTGGCGTTGTATTAACCCCTAATCAAAAAATAGTTTATACGAGAGAAGAAGTTAGAATGGCTAAATCATTGGTTGAAATGCCCATTATAATTGAACAGGAAAAGTTAAAAACAATCTTTGAATTTGAAGATACTCCCGTGAGTGAAATTTTACGCACCCTTGAAAAAGCGTACAGTGTTGACATCGTTTTTGACGAAGAATTATTATCTAATTGCCCTTTAACTGCATCACTAACAGATTTACAATTATTTGACAAATTGAACATCATTTGCAAAGGCGTTGAAGCGCATTACGAAATTTTGGATGGTCAAATTGTGATTTATAGTGAAGGATGTAGATAAGGAGCAGTTAGCAAACTGCTCAGCGATAGTCAATATTTACCGTTAGCAATGCCATAAGTATTCCAATAAAATCAATATTTCTTTAAACTTTAATTATTACATGAAAAAATAAAAACAGGCTACAAAAAAAATCGGCAATGTTTCAGCATTACCGATTTTAAAATTCCCTTAATTGGCTCCAACCAATTAGCAATTACAAGGTAATATGCGGGAATCGTTTTGCTCATTATTCTCCTAAACAAAACTCTTTCAAATGTATGAAAAAAACATTACAAATCCATAAGTTACTACTTACGGCTATGAAAATCTCCCTCTCGCAAGTCTTTCTTGCTATTTGGCTTATGAGCTCTGCTTTTGCAAGCGATACTAATGCTCAAAATGCTCTTAATCAGCGAATTACGGTTCAAGGACAAGACTTAGGCATAAGAAATATCTTATCGCAAATTGAAAAACAAACGGATATTAAGTTTGTTTTTAGTTCAAAACTGATTCAATCAAATCGCAAAGTAACGGTTGATTTCCAGAATATTCAATTATCAAAAATTCTTGATAATCTCCTCAAACCCTTACAATTAACGTATGAGGTGTCAGGAAAATCAGTAATTATTAATCGAGCAATGGAAACCCTACCTGCAAATGCAACCATTATGCAGAAAATCAGCGAAACAACCAACCTTGACCCAATTAGTGTTACGGGTAAAATAAGTGATGATGATGGTGTTGGAATTCCTGGCGTAACGGTATTGGAAAAAGATACTAAAAATGGCACTGTAACTAATGTTGAAGGTCGTTTTACGATTAAAGTGACCAGTTCAAACTCTATCTTGGTTTTCTCTTCCGTTGGTTTTTCAAATCAGGAGGTAAAAGTTGGGACGATTACCAATTTCAATATTGCCATGAAAACCAACATTTCAAGTCTTGACGAGGTAGTTGTGGTAGGTTATGGTGTTCAGAAAAAAGCGACTGTTTCGGGTTCTGTTGTTTCAGTGAAAGGAAGTGATTTAATCAAATCTCCGACGGTAAACCTCAGTAACTCACTTGCTGGCCGTATGGCGGGTGTGGTAGCGGTTAATAGGAGTGGCGAGCCAGGAGCTGATGGTTCAGCTATTCGTATTCGTGGCTCCAATACCCTCAACAATGGTGACGCACTCATTGTGGTTGATGGTATTCCAAATCGTGCAGGGGGACTCGACCGTATTAATCCGAATGACATTGAAAGTGTATCGGTTCTGAAAGATGCTTCGGCCGCCATTTACGGCTCACGTGCAGCAAACGGTGTAATTCTGATTACAACCAAGCGTGGAAAAACGGGAAAACCCGTATTTTCGTATTCGGCAAATCAAGGGTTTTCACAACCAACTGTAATTCCTAAATTGACTAATGCATCCCAGTATGTAAGTATGCTCAATGACCTTGATATTTATGGTTTACCCGTAAATGAATGGGCTGGAGCTAATACCGCATACAAAGCAACAGGGTCATACACTCGTCCTGATGGTTCAATAAGAAAAGCACCTTATTCGCCGAAAGATATTCAACAATATGAAGATGGCTCTGACCCTTGGTTACATCCAAACACAGATTGGTATGCTTCTACGTTGAAAACATGGTCTCCTCAAACACAGCATAACTTGCAAATTTCAGGCGGTACCGAATCTGTTAAATATTTGGCATCCTTAGGCTATCAAAATCAAGATGGATTTTATAAAAAATCTGCTACGGCTTATCAACAATATGATATTCGTCTGAATTTAGATGCAAAAATCAATAAATACATTGACGTGAATGTGGGCTTATTATTTCGTGAAGAAGCACGTAATTACCCTACTCGTTCAGCCGGAGCAATTTTTAGAATGCAAATGAGAGGAAAACCACAGCAACAAGCCTATTGGCCGAATGGTCTGCCTGGTCCAGATATCGAAAATGGTGAAAACCCAGTCGTAATCACTACTGATTTGTCGGGTTATGACCGTCAAAAGCAAGATTATATTCAAACAAATGGCTCATTAAATATAAAAATTCCGGGAGTTGAAGGCTTGAAATTTACAGGAACAGCAGCCATTGATAAAAGATTAGGAACAAGAAAACTTTGGCAAATTCCGTGGACTTTATACCAACAAGGTGCGGGTTTTGAGGCTAATGGTACAACGCCTAATTTAGTTGCCAGTAAGCGAGGACCCGCTGAACCTAATTTATTGCAAAACTATGATGACCAACTCAATGTACTGCTTGGTGGTGTACTGTCTTATGAACGTAAATTTGGCAATAATCATAATGTGACCGTTTTGGCAGGAACAAATAGAGAAACTATTGATGGAAATAACTTTAACGCTTACAGACGCTACTTTGTCTCACCAGCACTCGACCAAATGTTTGCGGGCGGTGATTTAGAAAGAACCAATGGTGGTGGTGGTTTTGAAACTGCTCGTATCAATTATTTCGGTCGTGTGGCTTATAATTACAAAGAAAAATATCTTGCTGAGTTTTTGTGGAGATATGATGGTTCAGATAGATTCCCGAAATCAACTCGATATGGATTCTTTCCCGGTGTAATGGCAGGATGGGTAATGTCAGAAGAGAATTTCATGAAAAATATTCCCGCTATTAGCTTTTTGAAACTGAGAGGTTCATGGGGACAATTGGGTAATGACCAAGTGAATCTTCCTAACTCAACTACAGCCGCTACTTATCAATACCTTTCAACGTATGGCTTTCGCAGTTATATTTTGGGTGATGCCGAGCAGAAAACTTTGTATGAAACTCGTTTACCAAATGAAAGTATCACTTGGGAAGTTGCTTCAAACTCAAATATTGGTTTAGAAGGACAGTTATTCAAAGGAAAATTAAGTTTTGAATTTGACTATTTTTCTAATAATCGTTCAAAAATTCTTTGGTTCAAAAATGCTTCTGTTCCTCAATCAACAGGAATTTCACTTCCCGCACAGAACATTGGTGAAGTATCAAATAAAGGGTTTGATTTTACTTTGGGCTACCGCAGTCAAATCGGTGATTTTAAATATAATGTAAGTGTGAATGGGGGTTATGCTAAGAATAAAATTGAGTTTTGGGATGAAGCTCCAGGAACACCCGAATGGCAAAGAAGTACAGGCCGTCCAATGAATACATACGTAGCTTACATTTATGATGGCGTGTTTAAAGACCAAGCTGCCATTGATGGCAACGTTCTTGATTATTCGGCAGTCGTAAAACAATTACGACCAGGCGATATGAAATATAAAGATTATAACGGCGATGGAAAAATTACCCCTGATGATCAAGTAAGGAATGATTTTACGCAACTTCCATTGTTTCAAGGAGGAATTAATCTTGGAGGTCAATACAAAAACTTTGATTTAACAGTCTTGATTCAAGGAGCAGCGGGAGCAATGCAATATGTCAGTGCGGGCGAAATGGGCAATATCGGTAATTATTTGCTTGATATCTACCAAAACCGTTGGACAGTTGATAATCCAAGCGATGTGCATCCACGTATTGCAAACCGTTCTGATCAATATTATTCTGGGGGTAATACTTATTGGCTAAGAAGCTCGGACTATATACGATTGAAAAACTTTGAGTTAGGTTATAGTTTACCAGAAGCAATTGGCAAAAAAGTAGGTTTCAGTAGCATGAGAATTTACGCAAGCGGTATTAACTTATTTACTATTGATAAATTGAAAGTATTTGATCCAGAAAGTTCAAGTAGTACTGGACAATATTATCCTCAATCAAGAGTAATTAATTTAGGTTTAAATGTTAAATTTTGAAAAATACTAAAATGAAACGATATAAAAAAATAACCTTATCACTTATTGTGGCTTCGTTTTTTACGGTAAGCTGTAATGATAACTTTGTAGATACCAAACCGCTTGACCAATTATCTGAAAATGTGGTTTGGAGCGATGCTTCTTTAGCCGAGGCTTTTGTGAGCGAATTGTATGGAGGTTTAGGAGTTGGGGGTTTTAACGAGCAAATGTTGGCATCATTAACTGATGAAACCATTTTTACGCACCCTGGAAGAGACATAACAACTGTTACAGAAGGTAGAAGTAACCCTGCCGCCCCAGGTTGGATTAACGGTACTATTGGATGGGCGAATATGTATTCAAGAATCAGAGCGTGTAATCTTGCTTTGCAAAATTTAGCAAAACCACAATTTCCAAATACCAATAACATCGTTGAGCGTTTGATTGGAGAATCTAAATTTATGCGAGCCTATTACTACCATCAATTAGTGCGTTACTATGGTGGTGTGCCTATTGTTGATAAAGCATTTGCTTTATCAGATAGTGATTTCTTATCCGCTCGTAATAGTTATGAAGAATGTCTTAATTTTATCGTGAAAGACCTCGATGAAGCGGCTGTTCTACTTGACGGTAAATCTTTACAAAAAGGTAGGGCGACAAAAGCCTCTGCATTAGCCCTAAAATCCCGTGTTCTGATTTATGCTGCGAGCGATTTGTATGATGTGCCTACCGCAAAGGTTAAATCTAAGGCAATGGCTTTAGCAACAAAACCTGAACTTTTAGGACTTGTAAGTGGTAGCCGTACTGACCGTTGGCAAAAAGCAAAAGCTGCTGCAAAAGCAGTTTTGGATGTTCCAGGATTTGGTTTTCAATTAGGACTTTCTGCTCCTGTTTCGGCTGACCAAGCAGCGACAAACTACGTAAATCAGTCGTTGGGAAAAAATGGTGGACAAAACGAAATTATTTTTGGAAGATATTTTATCCAAAGTAAAAATGAAGATGGTGGACGTGTCGGACTTTTCAACGGACCAAATGGCTACAATAACTGGGCAGGAAATACGCCAATCCAAGAGTTGATTGATGATTATGAAATGATGGATGGTTCGAGGTTCGATTGGAACAAACCAGAACACGCAAGCAAACCTTACGATAACCGTGACCCACGGCTAAGATCAACTATTTTATATGAAGGTTCGCCTTGGAAACCACGCTCTGCAAGTGCTGCTCCGCTTGACCCAGCCAATCAAATCCAAACGGGAGAATATGAAATAATATCGGGAGGAGTTAAAAAAATTCAATTCGGTTTAGATACTCGTAAAAGTAGCATTGAAGACTGGAATGGTAGTTATACGGGTTATTATATGCGTAAATTTACAGACCCAAATCCAGCCTTGGTTGATCAAAACTCTTGGCAACAAATTCCTTGGCCGTTTTTACGTTACACCGAAGCAATATTCAATTATGTAGAAGCCTGTATAGAATTAGGAGAAGATGCCGAAGCGAAAAAATGGTTAAATCAAATCCGTTTTCGTTCAGGTATGCCGGCTGCTACTGAAACTGGTGATGCTCTTCGTCAGCGTTACCGTAATGAACGTCGAGTTGAAATGGTATTTGAAGAACAACGTTACCACGATGCACGCCGTTGGATGATTGCCCCAACCACTCTTGGACGTAAAGCGAGTATCATCAATGTAAAGGGGACATTAAAAGCTGGCAAAAGTGTAACAATTTATAAATACGACCCAACCAACTACGATTATAATTATACGGTGGGTAAAATTGACCCCGGAAAAGAAAATCGTAACTGGGATGATAAAATATATTTCTTGCCGATTAGTCGTGACGAAATAAATCGTAATAATAAATTGATTCAGAATCCTGGGTATTAATTCTTTTCCCAAATAATACAAGCGGAAATAGAATTTTAATGATATAATACATGATTTGGAGTAACTTCTCGAAAGTGTTAAACTTTCGGGAAGTTTAACAAAATTCTTAATTTTCTGTAATCTTTGCAAAACAAAAAATCTATTTCCTTATCTTAGGGAATAGATTTTTTTTAACCATTTCATTCATGTTCCGTATTTCTTCAAACTGTTCTCTTTGCTTTATACTGTTTGTTTTTCTTGGCTTAACGGCTTGTAAAAACAAACCGAATCAGGAACAATCTTCCACAAATGAGCCTACCCTTTTTACGCTCCTCACCCCCGAAGAAACGGGCGTTGGTTTTCAAAATATCCTCAACGAAGGCTTGAATACAAATATTTTAATGTACGAATATTTCTACAACGGCGGCGGTGTAGCTTCGGGAGATTTTAACGGAGATGGCAATATTGATTTATATTTTACTTCTAATATGAGTGAAAATAAATTTTACTTAAATCAGGGCTCATGGAAATTCGAGGACATTACCGAAATATCAGGAGCAAGTGGAAGGTCTGGACCATGGAAAACGGGCGTGAATACGGTAGACATAAATGCGGATGGAAAGTTGGATATTTATCTCTGTTATTCGGGTGCGATGCCCGCAGAAAAACGAGCAAATCAATTATTTATCAATCAAGGAAATGATGCGAAGGGAATTCCCACTTTCATCGAAAAAGCGGAAGAATACGGATTAGCGAGTCAGGGATTTAGTAATCAATCTTACTTTTTGGATTATGACAAAGACGGTGATTTAGATATGCTTTTATTAAATCATAATCCCAAAAACTTACCCATTCTCAACGAAGCCAGTACGGCAGAATTCCTAAAAACCGATGACCCCGAAAAAGGCTTACGATTGTTCAAACAAACCAATGGACATTTTGACGATGTAACCACAAAATCGGGTATCAATGGTTCGGCTTTGAGTTACGGTTTGGGCTTGGGAATGGCAGATTTTAACGACGATGGTTGGATAGACTTCTATTTATCAAATGATTATGCCGTGCCTGATTATCTCTATCTGAATAACAAAAATGGCACTTTCAGTAATACCGTTCAACAAAGTTTGGGTCATACAAGCCAGTTTTCGATGGGCAATGATGTCTCCGATATGAACAACGATGGACAAGATGATATTTTCACGCTTGACATGATTCCTGAAGGCAATCACCGTCAGAAATTGTTATTGGCACCCGATAATTTTGCCAAATTTGACCTCAATGTTAAGAGTGGTTTTTATTACCAGTACATGAGAAATATGCTTCATGTCAATAATGGAAATGGTGATTTCTCAGAAATTGGGCAAGTGCAAGGAATTTCAAATACTGATTGGAGTTGGGCGGCTCTTTTTGCCGATTTTGACAATGACGGTTGGAAAGATTTGTTCGTCAGTAATGGTTATTATCACGATTATACCAACATGGATTTCATCAAATACATGGATAATTATGTGCAACAAAAAGGTCGATTAGTCCGTGAAGATGTGTTGGATATTATTACAAAAATGCCTGCTTCCAATGTGGTAAATTATGTATTCAAAAATCAAAATGGATGTTCTTTTTCGAATGAAACAACTTCTTGGGGTATGAATAGACCTTCCAACAGCAATGGTTCGGCTTATGCAGATTTGGACAATGACGGCGACTTGGACATGATTGTCAATAACATTAATCAACCCGCTTTTATTTACAGAAATGAATCCGAAAAACTAAAAAAGAATAATTATTTACAAATAAAATTGAAGGGTAAAAACGGCAATACGCAAGGCATTGGCAGTAAGGTAAGTATTTATGCCAAACTCAACATCCAAACTCAAAATCAAACAATTACCAGAGGATATTTATCTGCCATTTCGCCCGTACTACATTTTGGCTTAGGAAAAGAGCCTAAAATTGATTCCTTAAAAATCGTTTGGTCGAGCGGAAAACAGCAAACTCTCAAAAATTTAACGGTTAATCAAATACTTACGTTAGCTGAAATTAATGCCAACGAAAATCCTTCAAAAAAACTTACTGACAAAACATTTTTTACCGAAATCTACTCTCCTATTCCTTACCAAAATCCCGATATTTCTATCAATGATTTTGACAGACAATTACTACTTATTAGCGAACCGTCCTACACCGGACCTTGTATGGCAAAAGGCGATTTGAACAAAGATGGTTTAGACGACATTTTTGTGGGTGGAGCCGCTGGACAAAGTGCCTCTTTATATATTCAACAAAAAGGTGGGCGTTTTGCCTTACAGAAAATTCCTGCCTTTGAAACTGATAAGGCAAATCACGATGCGAGTGCCGTTATTTTTGATGTTAATAATGATGGATTTCAAGATATTTATGTGGCAAGTGGAGGGTATCATTCTTTAACGGAAAACGATGCTCTTTTGCAAGACCGATTATATTTGAATGATGGCAAAAGCAACTACACAAAAAGCCTAAATACCTTGGCTCCAATGCTTTCGAGTAAATCGTGCTTAGCGGTCAATGATGTAAACGGAGATGGATTTATGGATATTTTTGTGGGTTCAAGAATGATTCCAGGCAAATATCCAGTAACGCCAGTCAGTTATTTCTTATTGAATGATGGAAAAGGACATTTCACTAATCAAACACAAAAATTGGCTCCTGAATTGGAAAAAATTGGTATGGTAACCGATGCCGTTTGGATAGATTTGAATCAGGATAATCAAAAGGAATTAGTCGTAGTGGGTGAATGGATGCCCGTCAGTATTTTTGCGTTTGAACAAGGCAAAATGGTCAATAAAACCGATACATATTTCGAAAAAAATTATAATGGTTTTTGGAATAAAATTGCCATTGGAGATTTTAATAAAGACCATAAACCCGATTTAATAATTGGCAATTGGGGGGATAATTCTCAGATAAAAGCTAATAAGAATGCCCCTGCGGAAACGTATTATAAAGACTTTGATAAAAATGGTTCAATTGAATCCATTTTGTGCTGTCATATTCAGGGAAAGAGTTACCCCTACGTTACCAGAGATGAATTACTCAATCAGATTGGTGGTTATCGTTCGCAATATCCCACGTATGAAAGTTATGCCGATGCCACTTTAGAAACCATTTTTACCCCCGAAGATTTGAAAGATGCGGGGCATTTAAGGGCAAATCATTTACAAACTACGTTATTTTTGAGTACCAAAACCTCCAAATTCAAAGCAAGTCCGTTGCCTGCACAAGCTCAATATGCACCCGTGCATACGATAACAGTTTTAGATTTTGATAAAGATGGCAATGATGATGTTTTACTTTGTGGCAATAATTTGCATACCAAAATCAGATTAGGTAGAATGGATGCCAATTACGGCTTTTTGATGAAAGGAAATGGAAAAGGAAATTTTCAATATTTGAACCAATCTCTTTCAGGTTTTAAACTAAAAGGCGATGTGCGAAGTGCGATGCAGGTAAATGATTTGTTACTTTTTGGAATTAATGAAAAGAAAATGTTGAGTTATCAGTTGAAAAAATAAGGTAGGGTACGCCTTCAGACGAAATGGGCTTATACCATAAGCTTCTACAAAACCAACACTTATACAGTTGGCAAAAGCAAATTTTAACTTAACAAAATTAGTCAAATAACAGAAAGCTTGGACAATTCAATTGTTGCTTATATATGACTTTTAAGGCTAATATACTTACTATTTACAGGCTGTAGTCATTGGAAAACAAAAAAGAGAATGCCAAATTGACACTCTCTTTTCTTAAATCTAAAATCAAAATTTTAATATTCCCAAAGATTATGTTCCATCTCCATCAATTTATATTCCAATTGTTGAGATTGAATCAAACCTTGTTTTGAACCTCCGTAAATCGTATCTAAATCATCATCTTTCGAGTTACCTTTCTTAGTCAAACGAGCGTGAAACAAACGCAAATCAAAAGCATCAGCCATATTTTTGTGTTGTGCTTCATTTTGTTCGTTATACCAAACACAATTTGGATTACTACGGAACAATTTATCTAAATCTTTATATCTGAAAGACCCAACGTTCTTATCAAAGCCTGCCGTTGTCATATTTGCAGGAATGATTATCGTAATTGACTGAATGTCGTAATACAAACGTGAACGTTGCTTATCAAAAATAGCATCTTCACGAATCTCTAAAACTGATAGTTGCTTGGCGTAATATAAATTATTCACATCAGTTGAAGTAGGTACTGGATTATTGAACCCATCATTCTTAGCTGGAGTTGTTCCGCCAGTGGCAGGCGTTTTTGGTTTTGGATCCCCCCAACCATCATCCGCACCAGCAGTAGTTCCTCCTGCAGATTCAGTACCAAATCCTGCGGCTTTTTCAGCATCAGATAAAGCATTATCATTACCTATATTTTCCATTACCAAATTCTTTATAAAATCTTCTTTGGTAATTTTAGTTTTCAAGGAATCATTTTTATATGGTTGCAAAACACCGCTTTGCACCCATTCCATGAGATATTTTGTAATTTCATTACCTTTTGAAAAGAAAGGCTGATTTTGCTTTTCGTTCAAATCCATCCGTCTCCACAAACGTTGCTTCCACATAATGTTCGATTCGTCGATCGGACGAACTGAATCTGGATTCTTACCTTTATTGTCTTTTTCCTGGGCTGAAACCCACGTGCAAGTCGTCATTGACAAAAGAGCGATACCTGCAATTTTACTAAGATTTTTCATACAATTATGGAATGACAAGTTTTACAATTAATTGATTTTCAAAGATTTGTAAACTTATATTTTCATATTTTGGATAACGAAAAGCGTGAAAAAATATTTTAATTCAACGGAATATTTTTAACAATCGTAATTGGCGTTGTCTCAACTGTTCCACGGAAATTTTGTCTTTGAAAAGAACGTACTTCAATGTAATAACGGTCACCTGCTTGGGCATTTTGAGATAATGAACCAATACTTCCTCCACCTTGAAGTGTTACCTCACCTACTCTTTTACTACCTCTTACTAAAGAGACTGAAACTTCTCCAGAACGGTATTTAGCATCATCTGGATTAGTTGCTTTGAATGATTCTTCTGCAAGAACACGAGCTTCAATAGTTCTTAAACCTGCCGCACTCGCACCACGTTTTTCGTCTAATTCTCCACCATTACCAAATATTTTGATTTCTGGTTTTGGAATTCTACGAACTCTGAATTTCTCAACACCTAATAAAATACCTCCGTTATTAATGTTCAATTCAACCGAAGTACCACTTGGCACAACCGTAATTTTTCCAGGACCTCCACCAGCAAGTACTTCACCACCATTGGCTGTAATGTTTGGTTGCCACAAAGCACCTAAACCTGGGCTTACGATACTTAATTTGTTTGCACAAGCTAAGTATAAAGGCGGTAAACTTCCTGATTCGATGTTATAAGTTGGCTTTAATACAAAATATTCTTGATCAACATTTCTGGTTTCAGCACCGTTTGGTCCGTTAAAAGAGATCGTTGCCGTATATGTTTTTCTTGAAAGTCCACGACCGTCATATTGACCACCTTGGGCTTTAAACTTAATTTGACCTTTCCCATCTTTCACTGGAACCGATGAACCATTGAAGCTCATTCTTGGGGTAATTCCAGAAGAATAAGCGGCAATAAACATCTCAGCTTCATAGTCCATTCCTGCAACAACGGTATTTGATTTTGCCGATACCATGGCCAAAATTTTATCAAACTTAATGTCTTGAAGACCAATTTTACGGGCTAATTCTCCTAAAATAGTACTTTCATGACGACGAACTTCTGATTGTTTCTGACTCAAAGTTGCCAAAGCTGCTGGCACTGGAGTTTCTGCAAAATTTAACTCCGCAAAATCTTTGTTCTTATTATTTGCATCTTTTGAAATTGCTGGGTCTTCACTTCCTGATAATGCCAAAGGTTCAATTTTCATGCCTTTATCAGCATATTTTGAAATTTTATCTACATAGGTATCTAATTGAGTCTTTAAATTGTAGGCCAAGCCTTGTTTTTTACTGCCAATCATGAGTTCATACACTTGTTCAGTCTCTTTCATGCCGACTAAAGCACCCGTTTCTTTATCATAACCACCCGTTTTATCAATAATTAGACTTTTCAAATTATCCATTTCGCCTACCATTTCATCAGCCAATTTATGTACTTCTTGTGCTTGTGTAATGTACTGAGCATCATTTGCTTGATTTGAAGAACGTTTTAATAATTCCTTCATTCCTTGAATCGTGGCCATATTCTTTTGAACCGACGAAGTATTTGCCGTCTCTAAACTATTGTTCAATAATACAAATTTTTGTAAGAGGGCGTCGCTCACCTGCAAAGCAAGTAGGGCTGTTAGCACCAAATACATCATCCCAATCATCTTCTGACGGGGCGTTTCTTTCATTCCTGCCATGTTATTATGTGCTTATAGGATTTTGGTTTTAGTTTAAGTTTTATTTTAAGGGGATAGGCTTAGGATTTAAGGGTTAGTGAAAATCACTAAATCCTAAAACCTTCAACCTACTACCTAATTACCCTTTCATTGCCGTCAACATACTTCCATAAACATTGTTTAATGAAGTCAAGTTGGTAGTCAATTTAGATAATTCTTGCTTAAACTGTTGAGTATCCTTACTGGCATCAGCCATATTTTCCATTGCAGTAGTCAAATTACCATAAAAAGAATTCATCGCTTTCAAATGCTTGTTGGTATCTTGTAACTCTAATTCATAAACCGCATTCAAAGCGCCCATATTTTGAGTAACTTTTTGGAATTGAACACGATATTCTTTTGCATCTTGCGAAGCATTTGCCATTTCACTCATTGCATTCATCGTTACTCCATAAGATTTATTCATCTCAATCATTGATCCCGATGCAGTTCTCACATTTTTCGCATATTCGCTTGTAGCAACCGTTGCATCAGTAATATCGCCAATTTTAGAAACAGTATCGGTCAAAGACTTCATTCCTTTTCCTAAATTATCAAAAATGTCTGGCGTAACTTTCGCATTTGCCAACATCTCATCCATTTTAGCAGTCAAACCAGTTCCAGAGGTTGAAGCAGTACTTCTTTTTGGTAACTCTCCCGTAAAATCTTTTGATAATTCAGGATAAACTCTTTCCCAATTATAGTCTGTACTTGATTTCATCGTTAAATATAGAACTCCGTACATAATAAAAATACCTACTTCTGTAAGCATACCAAGCATCAACCATTCGTTTGCGTTATTCCAATGAAGGATTTTCGCTAATGCTCCAAAAATTACTACTGCGGCTGCAAAACTTGCAATGACGTTTACGATTTTTTCCATTGTGATTAAAAGATAGTTTTGTTTTAAGACTAATACCTGGTTATTGAATTATAAATTGTGAGTTAGGAATTACTTTCTTTCCATATCTCAAAACTAAGCGAGGGAACTTTGTCGTATATCACGATTGAATTCCCTCGCTTGTGTTATTGTTTAATTAGTTTATTTTCATAAAACTAAATGTAATCAAATGATATTGGTTGAATTATGATAATTAAGTGATTGTTACAAACTTTTCACTAAAAACTAATCTCTAAATCCTACCCCCCTACTTAAATTCTTTTCCTGACGAACGACCTAAATGGTTCATGGAACAACGGAATCCGATGTATGAACGTTTTTTATTTTCGTATTCATAAGAACGAGTACCTGTTTCTAAATAATATGCAACGTCTTTCCATGAACCTCCACGAATAACTTTACGTGGTTCGTCTTTATCATCGTTCATCGTATTCAAATCCCAAGTGATCGCCACTGAATTGTCTGCGTAAGCATCTAATGTCCATTCAGCTACATTTCCCGCCATGTTATACAAACCATAATCGTTTGGATTAAACATATTGGCTGGTGCTGTATAAGCATATCCGTCAGCATCATAATTTCCTCTATGTGGTTTAAAATTGGCTAATAAACACCCTTTTCCATTTGCTACGTAAGGATTTCCCCAAGGATATTTAGCCGATGCTTTTCCTCCTCTTGCTGCCCACTCCCATTCTGCTTCTGATGGCAAACGGAATCTTGGTGAAATATATTGACCTTCTGAAGTACGATAATCATTGTACGCTTTGGTTCTCCATTCGCAGAAATATCTTGCGGCAATCCAACTCACTCCTACTACTGGATACATATCAAATGCTGGACTTGAAAAATAATATTCCGTCATTGGGTCGCCATTATGATAAGTAAAATCTTTACTCCAAACCGCTGTATCAGGATAATATTCGGCAATAATTTTTTCTTCTCCAATTACAGAAATTGAATCTTTCATCATTACATCCGTAAACTGACGATATTCGTTATTTGTAATTTCGGTATCATCCATGTAAAACTGAGCAACAGTTACACGCTTGTTGAAACTCACTGACGACGCAGTTACGTCTTCATCGGCTTGTCCCATCATGTATGAACCAGATGGAATCAGTACCATTCCAAGGGGAGTGGTTTGTTTCCAACCTTTACGAGCAGTTGCAGCGATTTCACCGTTCTGCATACCAATATCCTCTTTTTTGTTGCTTTTGCCTGATTTCTTACCACCACGAGCCTGTTCTGCACCTGGCCTACGTCCGCCAGATTTTTTATTACTTGTGTTTGCTGTGGGCTTACTTGACTTTTTACCTCCGCCAGAGCAACCTTCCAAGAACAACACAGGAATTACTACTAATAATAGCAAAAATGATTTCCTGAAAATTCCACTGTGATTCATAGTGTTATAAACTTTTTTGAATGATACCTAAGAAACTATTTAGGTAGTGATATTTCAAATGTGATTGTATTATATTTTAAATAACTGAGAAAAAGTTCCTTTATTTCGCAATCTAATCTGATTCTAAATTTGTTAAATCTTCTTAAAAACGTGAGGACTTATCTATTTAGTATGTGAACAGAATAACAAAGATAAATATTTTTTTGTGTTGTCTGTCAATGATTTACTGTTTTTCGCAATAAACCTTAATGTCTAAATCTTGGGGTACGCACAGGAGTTTTCTTTCCTGCAAAGAGCCTTGGGGCGGGAATGGCATAACTTATCAGAATTTCGTGCGATAATGGGGCTTTGGCGGTTGCTCCTACGGTGGTTAAGTCTAAGGAATATCCTAACCGCAATGCGTCGTTTTTCAACATCGAAACCCCAGCAATAATAATGCCAGCATCATTTAAACGATATGAACCGCCAAGCCAATATTTATCGGCATAGGTAAAAATTACGCCTCCTTCCATAACATTCGTATTAAAATCCGTTTTCAATAATGCCATTGGGCTTACTTTGATGTTATCGTTTAAGTAGTAGTCATAACTTGCCGTTAAGTTTAGCACTTGTTTAATCGAGTATGCCCCCGTTTTATCAGGTCCAAAACTATAAACTGGTGAATTTACATGGTTAAGACTTGCTCCTATTTGGTAATTGGCGGCTTTGTAAATAGCACCTACCGAAAAATCTGCTTTAGTTTGATTCACACTGCCTGTGAGTGCATCCACTATGGGATCACCTGTTTCACGGGGACGAAATTTTGAATCAAAAGATTTAGTATGAAAACCGCCTTTCGCACCAATTGAAATCACCGCACCATTTGACAAACCAATTTGATAAGAATACGACAAAAGCATATTTTGATACCCCGCACCAGAAGGTGTTTTATCATTAACAAATTGTATGCCGATTCCGCTGTGTAAACCGTTTAAAGGCATTGAAGCCGTAAAAATCTGTGTCCCCAATGCACCATTTCCATCGAAAGTAGTCTGATAATCAGACCATTGGTTACGATAATGTAATTGAAATCTTGTTACACCATCCAAGCCAGCGGCCGCAGGGTTAATATACAAGGGGTTAAACATATATTGACTCAATTGAGCGTCTTGTTGGGCAAAAGTTGTAGCGCTTAAAAAAGTAAATATCGTTAAAAATATATAAAGTAATTTCTTTTGCATAATGTTTCAGAAAACGAAATAATGAAAGTCATAAATAAGTTCAATTCAAAAATAGTAAAGAATTCTAATATACACTAAGATTATAGCTTGGATAATTTTAACGTAAATTATTAACTTTTTGTTGTAGGGATTTTTATAAATTAAATGAAGCCGTTTATTGTATTTTAAGTGTGGCAGCTTCAGTGATTAAATTAAGGATTTTTCAAAATAAATTCCAACAAAAAAATCCTGCAAAACATCATCGTTTTACAGGATTTTTTATCATTTCCGCACGCTATCAAAAACCATTAGCTTTTTTGATATATAATTCTAAAGCGCCCGTCATGGAAGGGGCATTTGGCAGCGGTGCTTGAATATCAAGAATCAAATCAGCCTCGGTAACTGCTTTGGCAGTTGTGGGTCCAAAGGCTGCAATTCGTGTTTTGTTTTGCTTAAAATCTGGAAAGTTGTGTATCAAGGATGTAATTCCTGATGGACTAAAAAATGCCAGAATATCATACGTTACTTCTTCTAAATCAGACAAATCAGATGAAATGGTTTCGTACATTACGGCTTCGGCCAAATGCAAATCATTTGTTCCCATAAAACCTGGAATGTCGTTTGTACGCTTATCAGAACAAGGAAACAAGAACTTTTCGGTTTTATGTTTCTTGATTAATTCCAATAACTCAGCTGCTGTTTTTGTACCTGTAAAGATTTTTCGCTTACGGATAACAATATATTTTTGCAAATAATTGGAAGTCTGTTCGGTTATGCAAAAATACTTCATGTCCGCAGGCATTTCAATACGAGCTTCTTTACAGATTCTAAAAAAATGATCTATGGCATTACGACTGGTAAAAATAATAGCCGTATGGTCAAGAACGTTAATTTTTTGTTTACGAAATTCTTTGTACGGTACTCCTTGAATCTCAATGAATGGGCGGAAATCAACCTTAATATCGTATTTTCGGGCCAACTCAAAATAGGGTGACTTTTCGTCGGTTGGGCGGCTTTGCGTAACTAAAATACTTGTTACTTTGGTTAATCTGTCTGGATGTGCGGTTAATGCGATTTCGCTCATACTCAATGCAGTTAAACTGGGATTATAATTGTGGGGCAAATCTTCATTGAGTGAATTGTTTTGGTTTACATCTTTACTCAATAAAATAATTCGTTAAATTATTCAAAAATTATAGGGCAAAACGAATGCCTACGATTAAAGGGATTAATTCAACGATGCAAAGGTACGAAAATAAATATAAATTTTTTAGTGTCGTCATCTTATTTATCGTAAAGTACAATAATGCCAATCTTGCGATAAAGAACAAAGAAATAGGAATAGATAAGTATTTCTCTGCATTCTTCACTATTTCTGGAATAGAAACCGTACTAAATGTCAGAATAATTAGGATAACCAAAAAGAATAAACTTGAGGCTTGAATAATTTTAAAATAGTGAATATTGGTAATATTATCAAGGCGATAAAGATTCGATAATATCCGCAAAGCAAAATATTTTAATACTAAAGCTGTAAAAATAATAGTGGATATTTCCAAAAAGTTGAGCATCAGAGTTCCTAACGTTTCGCCTTCACTCAGAATATTATTGGCTGAAAAAAGATCATTTTTTTCGTGATTAATCAACATAAAAATGTAGCCTAAAGTCAGACTCAAGCTCATTACAAATAAAATATTCCCTAAGTCAAAAGGTTTGTTAACAACGAAAGAATTGTCTCTTTTGGTGATCGTTAATAAATCTCGGGGGCTGAAGAATCGTTCAAAAGATTTAGGTTGAAAATTATACAGAAAGGCATAAAAACAAACCAAAAGAATCAAACCGACCACAAAGAAATTTTGAAATGGGGAAATATCTCTTGGTAAAATCGTCAATAATGATTCGTTCATCTCAATGGCTTTTTGAGCCTTCGAGATTTTATTACCAATTTGCACTGAAATATCCTCGACATTAGTATTGGTGCCATAAATGGTAAGAAACAATTTTGCCTTTCCGAATACATTTTGCAAACTATCAACATCCAATACGACCAAAGTTGAAATGGGAAGTTTTTTCTGCAAGGAAGCATCAACAAAGAGATAATTTTCCTTTTCTGAACGGTAAAGAATTTTATAGCCTTTATAATTTTCTACGTCAAAAAATAGGCTGAATGAATTGTAGTCCTTGTGTTGCTCCCGTACATAAGGGACATAAGCTTTATATTGCTCATCAAAAACCTGCCAATCATCTTGATAATCGTGCACAATATAAAAGGAATTATCAGGACTTAATCCGCCTTTTGCGATTGCTTGAGTTGGCAGTAAAAAGTAGGTAGTTATTAGTAGGCAGTAGGCAGTGGGAAGATGAAAAGTAGTATATTTTTGTTTGAAAATATTACTAACGCAATTCATAAAATACGTCAAAATAGAAAATCCACGAGATTTGGTGAATCCATTTAAGTTCTTGCAATTAATATGAAGCGTTATAATATTCACTGATTGGCTTGTTTGATGCAAAATTACAAAAAATAGGTCAATATACGATATAAAGCTATTCAAGTCTTTCAGACTTAACAAAAAAGGAAGGCTTCGTTCAAAACGAAGCCTTCCTTAGAAAATTTATAAATAAAATCTTATAATCCTAAAGCTTTCAACATCGTTTCGCCAATATCAGCTGGCGAGTGAACTACGTGAATTCCACAGGCTTCCATGATGGCCATTTTTGCGGCAGCAGTATCGTCTGCACCACCAATGATTGCTCCAGCATGACCCATTCTACGACCTTTTGGTGCAGTTTGTCCAGCGATAAAACCAACAACTGGTTTACGATTTCCATCTGCTTTAATCCAATTGGCAGCTTCTGCTTCCATGCCTCCACCGATTTCACCAATCATTACGATTCCTTCGGTTTCTGGGTCATTCATCAATAATTCAACGGCTTCTTTAGTAGTTGTTCCAATAATTGGGTCACCACCGATTCCAATGGCAGTTGTTTGTCCTAAACCTGCTTTCGTCAATTGATCAACGGCTTCGTAAGTCAAAGTTCCTGATTTTGAAACGATTCCAATTTTTCCTTTCGTGAAAATGAAACCTGGCATAATACCAACTTTACATTCTCCCGCAGTCATTACGCCTGGACAATTGGGTCCGATTAAGGTTGTATCTTTATCTTTAATGTACTGTTTCACTTGAATCATATCCTTCGTTGGGATACCTTCCGTAATACAAATAATTACTTTGATACCTGCATCTGCAGATTCCATAATGGCATCAGCAGCAAATGCTGGTGGAACAAAAATAATTGAAGTATTAGCTCCTGCCTTCTCAACTGCCTCAATAACGGTGTTAAAAACGGGACGGTCAAGATGAGTTGAACCGCCTTTGCCTGGCGTTACACCTCCGACAACATTGGTGCCATACTCCATCATTTGTTGGGCATGAAAAGAACCTTCAGTCCCCGTAAAGCCTTGTACGATTACTTTTGAGTTTTTGTTTACAAGTACACTCATTTCTTTGGTATGAATTGTTATTTAATGAAAATCAAAAAACTATCTCTGGCGCTTGCCAAAAATTTTGTGTAAAGGTATAGTCTGAAAAGCAAAGGACAAAAGAGAATCAAAACAAAACTTGGTAATCAACATATTTATCGTGGCTTTGACTGTATATTTATTCTCATCGAACCCATAAAATCATTTCGCTATATTTTACTCAATATTTTACTCCAAAACAATCTTTCCATCACGGTCGATATTCGTTCTTTTATCAAAATGAAAATCATAAAAACCTGCATCACCGCTTTGAGCATCAACTTTCACGGAACTTCTGCCCATTTCCAAGCCTTGATTATCATAGACTTTTGCCGATACTTTGCCCTTAAATCTTTTCGAGAAAATCAGGTAAATACTTAAAAGATTATCCGTTCCTTCTTTATCATTTTTTAGTGAAACTTTACCATTGGTGATTCCTTTGGAAGATAAAGATTCGGTGTAAGAAACATTGATAGCACGTGCTTTTTTCACACCCGTTTCAATGCCTTTCACCATATCGCCCGCTGTTTCACCAATTTTTTCGGTTGAATTACTCAATCTATCGCAAGAAGAGAAGATTATAGATAGCACTAATGTACTGATTGTGAATACTTTGTTCATTTTTTTGTAATTATGGATTGGTGGGTCAAATTTAAGAAAAAAATATTCAAATATTAAGGGTATCATTTAAAGTCGAATGTGGTCAATAAATTAAAGACCTCTCCGCAATCAGAACTATATTTTCAAGATTTAGGTTAAATAATTAGTCTTTATCAGCGCATTTTTAGACTATTCGACCATTTCAAGCGCTTATGCTCTTCACTTTTGAAATCGTCTGACGAATCCTAACACAAAAATCTGTTCATATATTTAAAACAGAATCACAAAATTAACCATCATGAAAGTACTCTTACGTTATCTTAAACAATACAAGCTTACCGTTTTCGGAGCATTGGGGTTGGCGGCCATCAATCAGATTTTCTCCCTGCTCGACCCTTTTATTTTTCGTAAAATAATTGACGATGTCGCAACCGTTTATCGTTCGGACACGCACACTGCTCACGATTTCTGGATGGCAATTCTTCCCCTTTCCGCCGCTTCAATTGGCGTTGCTTTTGTCAGTCGGGTTGCCAAGAATTTTCAGGATTATTACATCAATACGGTTACGCAACGAGTGGGCGCTCAAATCTACGCAGATGGCATTGGTCACTCCTTAGAATTGCCCTACGAAACTTTTGAAGACCAACGGTCGGGTGAGACCTTGGGAATTCTACAAAAAGTGAGAACGGACGTTGAGAAACTCATTTTGGTGGGTATTAATATCCTCTTTCAATCGGGAATTGCCTTGATTTTTATTTCGGTTTATGCTTTTACGGTTCATTGGTCGATTTTGCCTTTGTTTTTGGCAACAGGCCCTTTGATTGCTTGGATTAGCTCGGTTTTGAGTAAAAAAATCAAGACTATTCAAACCCAAATTGTGAAGCAATCTACGGGTTTGGCGGGTTCTACGACCGAATCTTTACGAAATATTGAATTAGTAAAATCATTGGGTTTGGCAAAACAAGAAATCGCTCAATTGAATTCTACGACCCAAAAAATCTTAAAATTAGAACTTCAAAAAGTAAAATATGTACGTTCCATGTCGTTTGTGCAAGGTACGTGTGTGAATTTTTTGAGAGCCATGTTAACCTTGGTTTTGATTTATTTGATTTATGAAAATAAAATCACTTTTGGTGAATTTTATTCCTTAAATATCTACTCATTCTTCTTGTTTGGCCCTCTTCAAGAAATTGGAAATGTGGTGAATACTTACCGTGAAGCAGAAGTTTCTCTCCAAAATTTTGACAAGATTTTCCAGATTCCTATCGAAGTGAAACCCGAAAATCCTTATCCTGTTATTACCATTGATTCCCTTGAATTTCAAGGCGTTAAATTTAAACATCAATCTGCCAATAAAGACGCATTGAAGAATATCACTTTCAAGGCAGAACGGGGCGAAACCATTGCTTTTGTGGGACCATCGGGTTCTGGAAAATCTACTTTGGTGAAATTATTGGTGGGATTATACCGCCCGAAAGAAGGAAAAATATTATACAACGGACACAATTTTGATGAAATAGATTTCGACCAATTGCGTGAAAGAATTGGTTTTGTTACCCAAGATACGCAGTTATTTTCGGGTACAATTCGGGAAAATTTATTGTTCGTAAATCCAACCGCTACGGATGAACAATGTTTGGATGTACTGAGAAAATCCGCTTGTCATACCCTTTTAGACCGTGCTGAAAATGGTTTAGATACCGTCATTGGTGAAGGTGGCGTAAAGGTATCAGGAGGAGAGAAACAGCGTTTGAGCATAGCCAGAGCATTATTACGCAATCCAAATCTCTTAGTTTTTGACGAAGCAACGTCTTCTTTAGATTCTTTGACGGAAGAAGAAATTTCAGAAACCATCAGAGACGTATCCGTAGGCACAACGCACCTAACTATCGTAATTGCCCACCGTCTCAGCACCATCATGCACGCCACGAAGATTTTTGTCTTAGAAAAAGGCAGAATCGTAGAAAACGGCTCGCACGAAGAACTCTTAGAAAACAAAGGCTTGTACTATGCCATGTGGAGACAACAGGTTGGGGAGAAGGATTTATTGGAGGTGGAGTAAAAATAAAAATTGCGACACAGTTGCCAAACCGATTTCGCCTCGATTATAATAAATCGAGGCGAAATTGACTTAAATTAATCTACTGAAAATTGGATTTAGCCATTTCTTTTTGAATAAAAAATTCTTGTAACTTTAACCTTTCAGACTTCTCTTTTAATAACTCTTTTTTAAGTTTAGCTATTTCATCCTCACCTGTGATGATATAATCAGAACTATATGTTTCAGGAAATGCCATTTTCATTTTAACATGCACTTCTCCTCCTACATTTTCATTTTTTCGCTTAGGGTTTTTATAATTGTTGAAAACACTTTCTGTTAACCCCGTTTTTTTTGCTACAGTTAGGAACACCTCCATTTGCTACTACAAATTCCATTAATCTTTTTATCGCATCTGTCATAGTTATTTCTCGTTTTCATTTAAAATTCTTTTGTTTGTTAAAATCTTTTGTATAAAATTTACGAATAATATGGTTGAAAACAACTGCTTGATAACAAATGTAAATAAAAGAAGAATATTCTGCCTCTGCCTCCGTGGATTGTGTCTCACCAGACATCGTGCGGAAGCAACTAACCAATTTAAAAAATATTCATAATTAATCAAACACTTGTGTTACTTGCGCACTACGTCTTGTGGGACACCAGCCACAGGACAAAAAAAAATCGTAATTTCATATTTCTAATTCTTTAAACAAATACACATTTATGGAAGAAATTAATGAAGATTCTGCAAGAGAGGAAAAAGAAGATGTAACAAGTGAAATTTCTCAGGGGAAATCTGGAAATATTGCGGTATCAATGAAAAAGACATGGCGAGATTATGTTTTTGAATTCATTCTTCCTTTTTTAGCCGTTATGGCTGCTTTTCTGCTGAATACCGAACGTGAAGATTATGTGGAACATAATTTAGAAAAACAGTACATTCAATCAATCATCAATGACCTTAGAGACGATGCCAAATTGATTGACGAACAAACTACTTTTCATAAAATGCGCATTGGCCAAATGGATTCGCTGATGGGAATGTTGGAATATCCAGCTTCAATTAAAGATTTTGATAAACTATATTATTGGGACAAATTAGCCACTCGCAACGTTACTTTTGCCCATAACGGAGGCACTTTTGAACAAATGAAAAATTCGGCATCGTTCAGACTTATTCGCAATCAGGATGCGGCACATGGCATCATTAATTACTACCAAAAAATCAAAACAATTAATTTGGTAGAAGAACGTGAAAAGTCTGACCAAGATAGTTATAAACGCATTGCCGTACAGATTTTTGACCCTTTCGCTGATAAACATTTTGGGTGGAAAGTAAAAAATAAGCCTAATAAAAATATTAGCTTAACCTTTTCAAATGATAAATTTTTACTTCGGCAGTTGGCGGGTTATATTCAATATTTGAACACTTCAAGAAGCCGTTTGATTTTCTTAAAACAAGACTTAAAAAAGACAGGTGATGGATTAATTGTGACATTGAAGAAAAATTATAAATTAAATGAGGTTTAAATGTCCCTGTTTCCGTGGCTGGTGTCCCATCAGACATGGTGCATAAGCAACTCGATAATTGAAAAAAAACGAGTCGATTTTGGGAATAATCATTACTACAATAGTCTATGGAGAAACGGCAGGATTTCTGTCATTGTGAGACACGAAGCAATCTGTTCGCTTACGAGAAGAAAATGTCAAACTATTTCGCATCAATCCAACAGATTGCTTTGTTCCTCGCAATGACAGAGCTTTAATTTTATACGCTCGAAGATAAGCACAAATCCCAACCAATTTCAATCCGTCCCCTGAACAAAATCCCGATAAATTGTTCCAAAATTTAGGTTAATTCCAAACGTATAATATAATCCGCTATATTGATTTTGGAAAAGTGATTTCCCCAGAATTTCTCGATTTCCTGCTTGTAAATGTACACCAAACCACCGTGTTAATTTTACCGTTGTGGAGATACCTGCTTGCAAGGGGAAAACATTGCCAGAGGTAAGTCTCAACAGTTTTCCATCGGCATCATAAATACCAACAGAGCCTTCGCCAATGCCAATTTCAATGGGAATATCTATCTTGAAAATATTACCGTTATAAATTGTGCGGGTGTAACCCAAACTTGCAAACCAAAGCGAAACCTCTCCACTTACTTGTTGTGGCGGCGCTGTGGGAGCTGCCTGTTTTTGATTTTGGGTTCTGAATTTCTGTTTGGATGAATCCGTAAGCGTGTAATAACCGATAGAAAATAAGTGTTTATTCTTGAAACGAAGTCCCGCATACGCTCCATAAATGGTGATTGGTGAGTTTTTTACGAATGTTTGTCGGAAATCGGCATTGATAACGAAATTGGGTTTTTGCTTAATTAACTTTCTTTCTGACAGTTGTAGTGAGTCGATTTGCCCAAAAATCAAATTGGTTGTCAGTAAAAATAAAATAAAGCTTAGTTTTGGGAAATAAAATGTCATGCTGTCTATTTTTATAAAAGTATCATTGAAATTAAGACAATATTTACGATCAAACGTTTACTTACCCTCAAAATAAGTGAACAAAAAAGCCAAATTTGCACTGAAAACGACTAAATTTGGCTTTTTTGTTTCATCTTATCCCTATAATTCATAAATTTCCTGCATGAAAAGAGTCTTACCCATTATTGTTATTTCCCAATTTTTCTGTACTTCTCTGTGGTTTGCGGGAAACGCCATTTTACCCGATTTAGCCCAACACTTTCATCTCCAATCCAACAATCTTGCCCATTTTATTAGTGCCGTTCAGTTTGGATTTATCACGGGGACTTTCGCTTTTGCCCTTGCTGGAATTGTTGATAGATTTGTAGCAACTCGGATATTTTTTGTGTGTTCTTTATTGGCCGCAATTTGTAATATTAGTATCATACTTTTAAATACGAATGAAGCAATTTTACTCGTTTCACGCTTCCTGACAGGCTTTTTCTTAGCGGGAATTTATCCCGTAGGCATGAAAATTGCTTCTGACCATTACCAAAAAGGGCTGGGAAAATCGCTGGGATTGTTAGTGGGAGCTTTAGTATTGGGGACGGCTTTCCCGCATTTTTTGAAAGGTTTTAACACCAACTATTCGTGGAAATTTATGTTATTTTCGACTTCAAGCCTTTCGGTTTTGGGAGGTTTGATGATGGTACTTTTTGTACCCAAAGGAGAGTTTTCAACGATTAGTAAGAAGATAGATTTTGGGGCAATTTCAAAGGGTTTTAACATTCAAAATTTCCGAAAGCCAGCTTTAGGATATTTTGGTCATATGTGGGAATTATACACTTTTTGGGCATTTTTACCCGCCTTAATTTTGACCTATAAAACTAAAAATCATTTAACCGAAATCGATGTTTCTCAGTGGTCATTTATCATAATTGCTTCTGGTTCAGCTGCTTGTATAATTAGCGGTTATCTTTCTCAATATTTTGGCCCTAAAAAAGTGGCCGTTTCAGCCTTGTTTTTATCCACTTGCTGTTGCCTTGTCTCTCCCATATTTCTCACCTATGCAAACGTATATTTGCTGTTCTTTTTCTTACTTTTTTGGGGAATGGTCGTCATAGCGGACTCTCCATTATTTTCAACATTGGTTGCTCAAAATGCCCCAGTTGAAAGCAAAGGAACTTTATTAACCATTACAAATTGCTTCGGTTTTTCATTGACCATCATTAGTATTCAATTATTTGGCAGACTTACCGAAATCGTCAATAATGAGTATTTATTTGTATTTCTTGCTATTGGACCGATATTGGGTTTATTCGCTATGTTAGTCAAAAATAAAATAATAGTTAACGAGTAAAATTAAGCTTTTAGAATCATTTTGATTATTCGCACAATTCCATTAATTTCAAATTAAGTTTTTGACAATCAAGTATTTACGAACTAAACATACATAAAATGAAAAACAGACGTAGAGTCCTAATTGCTGTATTACTTATGATATCAGTCGGAAATTATTCAAGATTAACGGGGAATGAAAATATCCGAATAATTCAATTTATCTCAATATTTGCCATTGGAGCATTGAGTAGTTTATTGATAAGAGAGATTGGGTTGATGGTTAAGTCGAAAAGAGAGTGATTTATGTAATTTTACAAAACAAAATTACTTATTTTTCTCAATCGTAAAACCCGCACTCACAATATCCAACAACGGATTTTGACGCATATATTGACTGATTTTTATCTTATATTTTCCTTTTTCAGAAAATTTAAAATCCTTGAAAGCCAACACTTTATGGTCATAAATATCGCCCAATCCTTCGCCTGAAGGTTTGCCCGTAATGGGGTCAAAAAGAATAATTTCGTCTAAATGTTGGTGCACTATTTTCCCATTTGGAGCGGTTAAATAATGCGTCAAATAGAGATTATGATAGAGATAATTTCTATTATTTCTAACGTTATAAAAGACATTATAAGTAGCTGAAATATCCGTTACTTCAAAAGTAAAAGAAGGAGAATCCTTTATAAACCATTTTGCCTCGAAAATATCATAATTGTCCTTCAAAATCGTGTTTGTATCGCACGATGAGAGGAAGAGAAAAGTCAATAAAAGTATGCCGAATAAGCGAGTCATTATTTTTATTTTATGATCGTTAAAACAAAAATAATTCTCAATGTTCAATGCTCAATATTCAAGTAAATTCGGATTGCAATTTTTACTTGAACATTGAACATTATTTATTGAGAATTACTAAATATTAAGAAGCCTCTCCTCCCTTATTCTCAGGAGGGGGCGTATTATTAGGCTTTTGATTATTTTTATTTCCGCCACCCTGCTGATTTTGAGGGCGTTGCGGTTTGGGTTGTCCTTGTTGTTTTTCCCCTTCCCCTTCTACCTGCTGACTTTGCGGACGTGGCTGATTTTGTGGTTTCGGTTGCCCTTGCCCATTCCCTTGCTGACGTGGCTGATTCTGCTGTTTTGGTTGTCCTTGCCCTTGTGGACGTGGTTGATTTTGTGGTTTTGGCTGTTGCCCTTCTCCATTCGTCTGCTGTCCTTGTGCGTTTTGTGGTTTTGGCTGTTGTCCACCATTTCCTTGCGGGCGTGGCTGATTTTGCTGAGGTTTTGGTTGTTGGCCTTCACCATTCACTGCCTGTCCCTGCGGACGTGGCTGATTTGGATTAGGCTTATTACCTTTCTGTCCCTGCGGTTGTCTTTGATTCCCTTTTTGTCCATGTGGGGTATCCCCTTGAACTTTATTAACTGGTTGATTTGCTGGTACATTTACCGTTTGCGGCTTATTAATATCCGTTTTGGGTTCTTGTTTAAAATCTTTTCTTTCGGGACGTTGATTACTTTGATTTGGCTTAAAATCTTTTCTTTCTGGACGTACAAATTCTTTTCGTTCTTGCTTAAAATCTGGACGATCGAACTTAGGTTTTTCAAATTTCTTTTTACCTCCGCCATATTTTCTATCCATTTTATCCAAATCAGCATTCAATGGACCCGAACCTTTTTCTAATTCTAACTCAATTTTTGCTGATTCCGCCCCATCAATCGTTTGTGGTCTTTCACCTTTGGCATTCAAGGCCAAAATCTCTTGAACTCTATCCACCGTTATAGGAATCCAGTTGCTTTCTTCGCCTCTATATCCAAACCACATGATGCGTTTGAAAATATCAGTTTTTTGCAAAAAAGCGTCACCTTTGATGGTTTGAAGCGGTTTTTCAATAGTCGGGATATCTTTCAGAGCATCCATATAGGTCTCTAATTCATAATTCAAACAGCATTTTAAACGCCCACATTGCCCAGAAAGTTTTACAGGATTTAAGGAAAGATTTTGATAACGAGCCGCCGAAGTAGTCACGTTTTTGAAGTCAGTAAGCCAAGTAGAACAGCATAATTCACGTCCACAAACCCCAATTCCACCCACACGACCCGCCTCTTGACGAAGCGAAATTTGCTTCATCTCAATTCTGACTTTAAATTCGCCCGCCAGTGTTTTGATTAATTCACGGAAATCTACACGGTCATCAGAAGAATAATAAAAAATAGCTTTGGTATTATCAGACTGAAATTCCACATCCGAAAGTTTCATATTCAGTTTTAATTCCTTAACAATTTCACGAGAACGATACATCGTTGGGTAATCACGAGCAACGGCTTGCTCATGTTTTTCAAGGTCTTTATCGTTAGCTTTTCTATAAATTGTCTTGATTTCGTCGTTATCTTTAATGCCTTTTTTGAGCAATTGCAAACGCACTAATTCACCTTGCAAAGACACAAATCCCAAGTGATGCCCACTCGGAACATCTACAATCACGGGGTCACCAGAATACAATTCAACCTGATTTACATTTCGGAAATATTCCTTACGTCCACCTTTAAATTTTACTTCTACGACATTATATTTACTAAAAGTTGGCACATCCATATTCGACAACCAGTCAAATACATTCATTTTGTTACAACCACCCGTGCCACAAGCACCATTGTTTTCGCAACCACCAACTTTCTTTCCGTCTTCTTTATTTTTAGTTCCACAGCTTCCCGAAGAACACGACTTACATCCCATAATTTTATTTATTTTTAAGGCTAACTAATACCTCAACACATCCAACCCAATATCCTTGCGATAGTATTTTCCATCAAAAAGCACATCATGAGCGGCTTTTTGCGATTTTTGAATAGCCATCTCAAGCGTGTTAGACATACCTGTAAGTACCATTACTCGCCCTCCATTGGTTACCACTAATTTACCCTCTAATTTTGTTCCTGCGTGGAAAATATTAGCATCCGTAATTGAATCATAACCCACAATAACATCGCCTTTTTTGTAATCGCCAGGATAACCGCCCGCCACTACTACGGTCGTAACGGCGTGTTGTTTGCTAATAGTCAATTCTGTTTCGTGTAATTCGCCTTTAGCCGTCGCAATCATCAATGACATAAAATCAGATTCTATTCTTGGCAAAACTACTTCCGTTTCAGGATCGCCCATACGAGCGTTATATTCAATTACTTGGGGTTCACCTTCGTGGTTCATTAAACCAATAAAGATGAATCCATTATAATCAATTCCTTCTTTTTTCAAGCCTTCAATTGTGGGGATAATTACCTCACTTTCAACAGCTTTCATGAATTTTTCGCTGGCAAATGGCACGGGAGAAACCGCTCCCATTCCACCCGTATTCAATCCTGTATCTCCTTCACCAATACGTTTATAGTCTTTGGCTTCTGGCAGAATTTTATACGATTTTCCGTCCGTTAAAACAAAAACTGACAACTCAATTCCAGTTAAAAATTCCTCAATAACTACCTTACTACTGGCATCGCCAAATTTGGCATCTACCAACATTTCAGTCAATGATTCTTTGGCTTCGTCTAAAGTCAAAGCAATAATCACGCCTTTTCCTGCAGCAAGTCCATCGGCTTTTAATACGATGGGGAGTTTTTGAGTATCAAGATAATTTAAGCCTTCTTGCAAAGTATCTTTGGTAAACGTCTCAGATTTTGCCGTTGGAATTCCGTATTTTACCATGAAATTCTTAGAGAAATCCTTTGAACCTTCCAACATAGCTCCTTTTGAATCGGGACCCACCATTAATACGTTTTTCAAATCTTCTCTCGACTGAAAATAATCACGAATACCTTTCACCAAAGGTTCTTCCGGGCCCACGATGACGAGTTCAATTTGGTTTGAAATAACGGCTTCTGCAATTTTTTCAAAATCATTATATCCAATTGATAAATTAGTGGCAACTTGCGCTGTTCCAGCATTCCCCGGAGCAACAAATAATTTATCACAAAGTGGGCTTTGGGCTATTCTCCATGCAAAAGCGTGTTCACGTCCGCCCGAACCTAATATTAGTGTATTCATTTATTAAATTATCTCTATTAATTAGCCATTTCACTCAAAAACTTAATTCTCATCAGCCTTAATTCTTCTTCCGTAATATCTTCAATATCACATTTTTCCATGGCAATAGCAATGCTATCTGTATCAGAATCCATGAAATATTCATAGATTTCTTCTTGTTTATCAGGCTCAATTACTTGGTTGATATAATAATCCAAGTTCAATTTTGTTCCAGAATAACAAATATGCTCAATCTCTTCGATGAGTTCGGCCATACCCAATTCTTTCTGCTCACCGATGATATCTAAGTCAACTTTTCTATCCACTTGTTGGATAATATGAATCTTGATTTTTGATTTATTTACCGCTGATTTTACCACAACTTCCGAAGCCGTTTCTATCTCATTATCATCAACGTATTTTTTAATCAAATCAATGAACTGGCGACCAAATTTTACTACTTTTCCCATTCCTACACCGTTGATATTTGCCATATCATCTTTGGTGGTTGGATAAGTAGTGGCCATTTCTTCCAAAGATGGGTCTTGGAAAATTACGTAAGGAGGCAAGTTTTTCTCTTTGGCTAATTTCTTACGAAGATTTTTTAGCAATTCAAATAAAGCAACATCATGCGAACCTCCGCCCCCTGCTGCTTCCTTTTCTTCGTCTTCAATTATCTTTTCATTGTCGTAATCGTGATCTTTTGAAAGGGTTAATGGAAACGAATCTTTGATATAATCTCGTCCTTTTTCCGATAATTTCAAAATACCATAATTCTCAACGTCTTTCTCCAAAAATCCTAAAATAGCAATCTGACGCACCATCGAAACGCATTGTTCGATTGGTTCAGGCTCGGCACTTTTTCTACCTTTTGCTTTGGGTGCTTTCTTGGCTTTTGCCTTTGGTTTTGGAATTGGATTTCCGTCCTCATCCTCGTCGTCCGAAAATTCTGCGTCATCATCATCGTCATCATCATCGTCTTCATCCTCATCCGCTGATAATTTAAAATATTGCTTTGCTTCTCCAAAAGTTACAATGGTTTGATGGTCTTGTGTGCCAACATTTTGGCTTTTATAGCCCATCAAAATATCCGCAATATGTTGAGCATCATAGCTTTCGCCCGTTAATTCAACCGTTTTCAAGGCTAAAACTACGGCTTCTTCGGCTTTATATTTTGGCGTTGGTTTGTTACAATTATCACAAAAACCGCAGTCTTTGTCCATGTATTCACCAAAATAGTTCATTAATTGACGGCGGCGACACGTGCCTAAACCCGCATAATGTACCATTTCGTGAAGTAGCATTCGGGCTGTATCACGTTCAACGATGGTTTTATCTTTGTTGAATTTATCAAGTTTTGTAATGTCTTCTTTCGCATAAAACATGATACAAGTTCCTTCCAATCCATCACGACCCGCACGACCTGTTTCTTGGTAATATCCTTCCAAAGATTTTGGGGCATCGTAGTGAATCACGAAACGAACATCTGGTTTATCAATACCCATTCCAAAGGCAATTGTGGCAACCATTACTTCGGTTTCTTCATTCAAGAAAGCCTCTTGATTTGCCATTCGCACATCAGAATCCAAGCCTGCATGATATGGAAGAGCTTTTACACCATTAACTACCAACAAGTTAGCAATTTCTTCAACTTTCTTACGACTTAAGCAATAGATAATTCCCGACTTACCGTGATTAGTTTTGATATACTTAATAATCTGTTTATCAATATCATCACGTTTCGCCCGAATTTCGTAGTAAAGATTCTTACGGTTGAAAGATGATTTGAAAAGTTTGGCATCGTCAAGATTCAAGTTTTTCTGAATATCCTGTTGAACTTTTGGCGTTGCCGTTGCGGTGAGGGCAATAATTGGCAAATTTTTATCCATACTCTCAACGATACTTCTGATTCGGCGATATTCAGGACGGAAATCATGTCCCCATTCTGAAATACAATGGGCTTCATCAATCGCAACAAAAGAGATTTTAGCTTCTTTAAGAAAGGATAGATTAGATTCCTTCGTCAGTGATTCAGGAGCGATATAGAGTAGTTTTACTTCCCCTTTCACCACTGCATTTTTGACTTTGGTCATTTCTGCCCGATTCAAAGATGAGTTTAGAAATTGAGCATTAATACCAAAAGCATTCATTTGATCTACCTGATTTTTCATCAAGGCAATCAAAGGTGAAATCACGATAGCAGTTCCTTCCATCGCAATGGCCGGCATTTGATAGCAAAGTGATTTTCCTGCCCCAGTGGGCATGATGACGAAGGTGTTCTCACCCATGAGGGTGTTCTGGATAATAGCTTCTTGTTCACCCCGGAACTGTGAAAAACCGAAAGTCTCTTTCAATTTCTCTTTCAACATATCGGCGGTTTCTTTGGTAACAGTCATTTTATTCAATCTTAATTGAGGTTATAAATAAAGTATTTGGTGGTTGATTAATTTTGTTCGCTCTAAATATAAAGAGTCTGGACAAAAATCTTGTTCATTTTGCCATTGACCCGTTCCCAGAAAATGTTTTAGAGAATTAAAAGACTTGAATCTTTTAATTCTCTAAATACTCCATATTCTAAATAAGGCTTTACATCAAATATTTTTCTTTCATTATGAACAAAAGTAAAGTCTGACGTAAAATCTTGGTTTGGCTCGACAAGTTTAACGCTTGTATTCATCATTGATTTATTGAAACAAGTAAACCATTAAATATTGATATTACGGGCATTGTTATTTGTTATCTTTGTAGTGAAATCAGTAAAAAATCATTCAATCAAAAATACTTCGTACATTGAAATTAATAAAAAATATTCAATCAACTGCAAAAAAAGTTTTAGAAGATGAAGCAAATTCAATCCTAAAAATTGTTCCGTTGATTGATTCTGAATTTGAATCATGTGTAAATCACCTACTTAGCTCTTCTGGACGCTTCGTAATTACGGGTGTTGGAAAATCGGCAATTATTGCTCAAAAGATAGTAGCGACGCTTAATTCAACTGGAACACCCTCACTATTCATGCACGCTGCTGATGCCATTCACGGCGATTTAGGAATGATTCAAAAAGGGGATACTGTCATGTGCATTTCAAGGTCTGGTGATACGCCCGAAATTAAAGTTTTAGTACCCCTTATCAAAAGGACTGGAACAAAATTAATCGCAATGGTTTCAAATCCAAGTTCTTATCTCGGAAAAAATGCAGATTTTATTCTTCATGCACTCGCCGAACGTGAGGCAGATTCCTTAAACCTTGCTCCCACCATCAGCACAACCGTTGCATTAGCCTTGGGAGATGCCTTGGCAGTGTGTTTAATCGAATGCCGAGGATTTGATAGTCACGACTTTGCCAAGTATCATCCTGGGGGCGCATTGGGCAAGAAATTGTATTTGAAAGTTTCGGATATTTATCCTAATCATGAATTACCAGTAGTTCAGGAATCTTCGACGGTCAAAGAGACAATCATTGAAATCAGTTCAAAACGTTTGGGAGCAACAGCGGTTTTGAAGGAAAATAAAGAATTGGCAGGAATAATTACGGATGGAGACGTGCGAAGAATGTTAAATCAATATGACAATGTTGCGGGATTAACGGCTAAAGATATTATGACTATTTCACCAAAAGCCATTTCACCCGATGCCTACGCAGTGGAGGCATTACAGATTATGCAGGAAAAAAATATCACGCAACTCGTGGTAATTCAAGACAATAAACCTTTAGGATTTGTGCACTTGCACGATTTATTGAAAGAAGGTTTGGTTTAGGAGGAAGGGAAATACGGAGGGAAGGAGGAAGGAAAAAAAAGATAATTTCTGCCATTTTCATTCCTCCATTCCTCCGTATTTCCCACCTCCCTCTAACGCATTCTGTCCGCCGATTTTACTAACATTTCGTCTCTTCTGATAAAACGATTTGCAATCATATTACACAACATTGCCACGACTGCCGAAATGAATCCTGCCCCGTAAGACCCTTGATTTTCAGGCTCAAACATCGGAATTCCTACTTTGAAAACCTGATAAAAAGTGTATCCTAAAACAACGGCAATTAAGATAGAATTAGTCAAACCCAAAGTCATTTGGAGCATCCTTTTCTTGTATTGTGTAATTGAAAAAGCAGCAATACAAGCAGAAATAATTGATAAAATCACAATTACCATTGTGTTTGCACTACTCACAGCAGTAGTGGCTTTGAAGTATTCTAAAGCAAAAGAAGTGAGGGTGACTTTTTCATTTAAAGTAGCACTACTTTTTTCCCAAATTGGTAAAGCCGTTACCGCCAACATCGCAATCGCCACGACGGCTAATAATAAAGTTTGAATTCGTTGGAGCATAATATTTTAAAGGTTTTGTTTTCGCAAAGTTCTGAAACTTCCGAGAACTATACAACACAAAAAAAGCGAAAACCTCTCGGTCTTCGCTTTTTTTGTCGTGTGTATCTCGTTGTTATGAATTGAATTAGAATCTAAAGTGAGAGAATGCTTTGTTAGCTTCTGCCATACGGTGCGTATCGTCTTTCTTCTTTACTGCTGCACCTTCACCTTTTGCGGCTGCCATGATTTCATTAGCCAAACGGTCGATCATAGTCTTGTCACCACGCTTACGAGCGTAAAGAATTAACCATTTCATCCCTACTGACAACTTGCGGTCAGCACGAACTTCCGTTGGTACTTGAAACGTAGCTCCACCCACACGGCGAGATTTAACCTCTACCGTTGGCATAACATTATTTAAAGCTTTCTTGAAAAGCTCTAAACCGTTTTTCTCCTTCGTTCTATCTTCAACTTTGTCTAATGCACCGTAAAAAATCGTGAATGCCGTTGATTTTTTACCATCATACATCAAATTATTTACAAACTTCGTTACCATTACATCCTTAAATTTAGGATCAGGCAACACGTATCTTTTCTTTGGTTTTGACTTTCTCATTGTCTTTGTTAATTTTTTAAGTTTAGCCCATCTTCTGCCTTAACTGAGCATACTGGACTGTTTTTTTTAATTGTGAGTTATGAGTCATGAATTAGTTTAAACACTTATAATTCATAATTTATAATTCATAATTATTTCTTTTTACCGCCTTTTCCACCTTTTACTGGTGCTACTACTGCACCTGGCTTAGGACGTTTTGCACCGTATTTCGAACGACGCTGACGACGACCACTTACTCCTGAAGTATCTAATGCACCACGGATAATATGGTAACGTACACCTGGTAAATCTTTTACACGACCACCACGAATCAATACGATTGAGTGTTCTTGCAAATTGTGTCCTTCACCTGGAATATAGGCGTTTACTTCTTTACCGTTGGTTAAACGTACACGGGCTACTTTACGCATAGCCGAGTTTGGCTTCTTTGGCGTAGTTGTATAAACCCTCGTACACACACCACGACGTTGTGGACAAGAATCTAAGGCTGGAGACTTTGATTTAAAAGTCAATTGCTCTCTGCCGTTTCTTACTAACTGCTGTATAGTTGGCATTTTGTATTGTTTTATTTGAGATACACATTCCCTGATAGTATTGAGTTTGTGATTTGTGAGTGATTGCAAATACGCACAAATCACTAAGCGGTACTCCGCCCGTTCACATTTCATAACTGACTGAAATCAGGGGTGCAAAATTACGAGTATTATCTGATAATCAAAAAGAAATCTGATGGTTTTATTCTGTTTCTCAAGGTTTTATGATTATATCTCGTGAAAGATTGCCTATTGGTCTATTAATTAGGGTATTTCGCAACAAAAATTATTAAATATTTAAAAATTGATTAAACTGTACGAGTTTAAAATTGTCATAATCTAAATATTTACCTGATTCTAAGGTTATATTTGTTCGTATAAATAAAACCCATTTTTATCATTGACCTCAACCCATTTAATTGATACTCAGCGTTCATACTTTTTATGAAAATGAAAAAAACACTTTTACTCGTAAACCTAATCATCATCTCAAATAGCTTATTTGCCCAATCAGCTATCGTTGGGGAAGTTCGGGAAATTCTTACGCAAAAAACACTCAAAAGTGCTTACGTGAGTATTATCAACATGACTGATTCTTCCAAGAGAAAAACCGTTCCTACCGATGGTATTGGAAAATTTAAATTTTTAGGAATTAATCACGGAAATTATTCGCTTCGGGTGAGTTTTTTGGGTTACCAAGAATCTCGACAAAATATTACCATCTCCACGGATTCTACCTACAATATATCCACCATTTTTTTAGAAGAAAATAGTCAACAACTCGACGAAGTGAAGGTGATTGGGCAGGTGGCAGCTACGATACAAAAGTTGGATACGCTTCAATTCAATGCCAAAGCCTTTAAAGTTAATCCCGATGCCAATGCGGATGAATTGATGGAAAAACTGCCTGGAGCGGTAATGGAAAACGGAAAATTGCAAATTCAAGGCGATGAAGTGAAACAGGTAATGATTGATGGTAAGCTATTTTTTGGCAAAGATGCTACGGCGGCTCTCAAAAATATTCCCTCTGAAGTGATTGATAAAATTCAAGTATTTGACCAACTCAGTGAACAATCGCAACTGACTGGATTGGACGATGGCAATACTACCAAAACGGTCAATATCACCACTCGCCCAGATATGCGCAATGGTATTTTCGGGCGTAATTCGGCTGGAATTGGCTCAAATGATACTTATAAAGTGAATGCCAGTATCAACCGGTTTAAGGGCAATAGTCGCTTCACGGCTCTTTTTCAGGCCAATAATATTAACATACAAAATTTTTCTTCCGAAGATTTATTAGGCGTAGCTTCTGGTTCGGCTCAAACCCGGAGAGGTGGCGGCGGTGGAAATCGTGGAGGCGGAGGACAAGCAGGCGGCGGAACGGACAATTCGGGCAATTTTTTAGTAAATAATCAACCTGGCTATAATACAACTAACGCTTTGGGATTAAACTATTCGAATGAGTGGGGAACGAAGTTGAAGTTTCAGGGCAGTTATTTCCTTAATCAAGCCACAAATTCAATTGTAGAAAATACTTTTCAGCAATATATTCAAAGCACAAACACGGGTCAAACTTATACAGAAGGTAGTAATTCCTTTTCAAAAAGTTTAAATCATCGGGCGTATTTTAGGTTAGAATACAAAATTGATGACAGAAATTCTTTGGTAATGACTCCCAATTTGAGCGTTCAAAATACAGACTTAAATTCTGGATATGCGGGAGTTACTGCCCTGAAAACGCAAAAACTTAATGATGTAGTTAATAATAGTGTTAGTAATAATTACGCCATAAATTTCTCGAATAATCTTTTATTTAGACGTAGATTTGCTAAAATTGGGCGTTCGCTGACCTTCAATTTAACCACTACTTATAACAATCGGGAAGCGGATAGATTATTGAAATCAGTCAATAATTTTTATGGTGCCAATCCATCTTCAAAAATCCTAAATCAAGATGCCATTACCAATGCAAACGGTTGGGGAATTACCTCAAGTTTGTATTATTCAGAACCTTTAAGCAAAAAAAGTTTCGTATTTGTCAGTACCAGTTTTGGGTATAATGAAAACCAATCGGAAAAATATTCTTATAATTTTTCCGATTCTCAACAAACCTATAATCGTTTGGATACGCTTTTGAGCAACGTTTTTAATAGTGATTATTACAATTATAAAATTGGAACAGGCTATCGTTATAATTCCAAAGATTTACAAATTTCTACGGAAGTTAGATACCAAAATGCTAATTTGATTAATGAACAGATTTTTCCCAAAAAATACAATCTCGACAAAAGTTTCAACAATGTACTACCTTCATTTTCAGTACGTTATAATATAGGCAGCAAAGCAAAATCGCTTCGATTCAACTATCAAACTCAAACGCAACAGCCTTCTATTTCTCAATTACAGGAAGTGGTAAATAATAATAATCCACTCCGACTTTCAACGGGAAACTCAGCGCTTTCGCAAGAATATCAGCATCAGTTTTCACTGCGATATACGTCCACAAGTCAAACAAATTTTTCCAATTTTGTGGCTTTAATGAGCGGTAATGTCGTAAAAGCCAACATCACAAATAGCAATTTTATTGCTTCCAAAGATACCATTTTTGACCACAATATCATACTAAAAACGGGTTCGCAATTATCTCGCCCCGTTAATTTGGATGGTCAATATTCAGTCAGAGGATTTTTGTCTTATGGTTTTCCATTAAAGTTCATTAAGTCGAATATCAACTCCAATTTTACCACAAATTTTACTCGTACACCCGGTTTAAATAACAATCAATTAAACTATTCCGATGGGCAACGCTATTCGTTTGGCTTGGTTTTGAGTAGTAATATCAGTACAAAACTTGACTTTACGATTTCATCTAATTCTAATTTTAACTCAGTCCAAAATACGCTTTCTTCGAGTTTAAATAATCAGTATTTTAATCAAAATTTAAAGATTAGGTTTAATTTTATTATCGGAAATGGATTTGTTCTCAATACCGATGCTACTTATTATTCTTACTCGGGATTGTCGTCAAGTTTCAACCAAAAATATACACTTTGGAACATGGCGATTGCGAAGAAAATATTCAAAAATCAATCGGGTGAAATTCGTCTTTCAGTCTTTGATTTGTTGAAACAAAATACCAGTATTCAACGAAATATCACTACCAATTACATCGAGGACACACAATCAAATGTTCTTCAACAATATTTTATGTTGAGTTTTGGCTATAATTTGAAAAAATATTGGAAGGAGTGATGGGGGTTATTTATACGAAATATGGATTACCATTTCCCTGGTTGGTAGAGCAACACTATTCCCTTAGCACGGCGTCCCTCACCTGACATCATAGGAAAGCAAAAATATGAGTAATCTTAATTATTAATTAACTGATAATTTAAAGGCTCGTGTTTTTTTAGCACAATATCTGGTGAGGATGACAGCCACGGAAAAAGAATGTTTAACGTTTAATTATCAAGTTGTTTTGTCAATATTGTTGGTAAAAAAATACCAATAATTACATTATTATATTTTTAATATAATTTACTGAGATTAGTTGTTATGGCTGTTTTTGGATATTTTAAGGGGAATCAAAATAATTTTTACAACAAAAGCAATACAAATTAAATTACCCTCGTATTCTATACCGAACATCATTAATTAACAATTATTCAACATGAAAAAAGTATTGTTTTTACTAACTGCTGTGTCGGGGCTTTTCTTGGCAAGCTGTAAAACCCAGGATGTAACCCCTGACACCTCATTGGATGAAGTTTTTTCTTCAATGGCATCGTCTGCTGCCCGTACTGCGGCTATCAATGATACCGTTACGAGAGGAAAATGTAAAGGAAATTTAACGAGTATTGATGCGGCAACTTTGCCAAGTAGTGTTACAACTTATATCAATACAAATTATGCAGGCGCAGCAATTAAATTTGCTGGGAAAGATGATAAAGGTCAATTTGTAGTTGGGTTATCATTGAATGGTGTTGACACTGGTTTATTATTTGATGCAAATGGTGTTTTCGTTCAGAAATTAGAACGTTATGGAGCGAAAGCAAAATTGACAGAAGTAGCTATCACGGCGCTTCCTGCCAGCGTAAGTGCTTACGTATCCGCTAATTATGCAGGTTACACCATCAAACGTGCCGGTTCGGATGCAGATGGAAACCTCATTGTTGGATTGGATAGCGGTATGGGTCATAAA
Organism: Arcicella sp.; assembly: GCF_964672035.1. NCBI lineage: Bacteria > Pseudomonadati > Bacteroidota > Cytophagia > Cytophagales > Flectobacillaceae > Arcicella > Arcicella sp. Next base: position 77,142 of record NZ_CBABQS010000001.1, on the reverse strand, counting down.
GTATTGAAGTTCACCTCAGCGGGTGTATTTACGGCAGAATTACAGATTCCTCCTCACGGAAAAGGACAAGGTGGTCCTGGTGGTCCAAAACCAAATGGTGGACACTAAGATTAGTGATGAATTATGAGTGATGAGTTATGAATGTTTTACTTCATAACTCATTACTTTTTTTATGGTAATTTATTATAAAAAATTATTACTTTTTTAAATTCAACTCATAACTTATCACTTATAATTCATCACTCATTAAGAAGCTTGCCCGCCATTTACGCCCAAAACTTGTCCATTCACAAACCCCGATTCGTCCGAAGCCAAAAATAAATAAGCATTGGCAATATCCATTGGGTCGCCCATTCTTCTTACTGGAATAGAATTAATAACCTCCAAACGAACGGCTTCTGGAATAGCATCGGTCATTTCGGTTTTAATAAAACCAGGCGCAACGGCATTAGAAGTAATGTTATATTTTCCCAATTCTTTCGCCCACGTTTTCACCATGCCGATTACACCCGCTTTGGCAGCTACGTAATTGGTCTGTCCAAAATTTCCATGCACGCCTACAACCGAAGAAGTACAAATAATTCGACCATAATTTTGTTGAACCATAAACGGAGCGATTGATTTTGTACAATTGAAAACGCCCGTCAAATTTACATCAATAACCATTTGCCATTCAAGGTGCGACATTTTCAAAAGGGTTTTGTCACGAGTGATTCCTGCATTATTTATCAGAATATCAATTCGACCGTATTTCTCAAAAATTTCACGACTTGCCGCTTCAATGGTAGGAACGTCGGTGGTACTAATGTGCATAAATTCACATTGAAATCCTTGCTCACGAAGTTTAGAAGCAGTTTCTTCACCAGCTTCTAATAAATCCCAGATGATAACGGTGTCCCCTTCTCGGCAAAATAACTCAGCGGCAGCCGCTCCAATTCCTCGGGCAGCACCGGTAATAATGGCAATTTTGTCTTTTAATCTCATATTCAATTTGTGAGTTGTGATTTAATAAGCCTAATAAAATAAGTTGTGAATTTTGAAAGAATAATTTAATTAAGTGAATCTAATCACCAATCACTAAATCACAATTCACAAATTGTATTTCACTCATAAAGCATCGAAATTAATTCCGCCACGCAAGCAGGTTTTTCTTGCCCTTCAATTTCAAAAATACAATTCATCGTGATTCTCAAACCTGAAGGCTTCGCATCTTCGGCTTCCATCAAACTCGCTCGCATACGAACTTGACTACCGGAAGGCACGGCGGAGGTAAATCGGATTTTATTGACACCATAATTCACGCCCATTTTCACGGATTCAACTTTAAAAAGGTCGGCCATAAATTTGGGAGCGAGCGAAAGTGTTAGAAATCCATGCGCTACGGGCGTTTTGAAAGGAGAATATTTCTTTGCCATTTCTACATCTACGTGAATCCACTGAAAATCTTGCGTGGCTTTGGCAAAATCATTAATCATCTCTTGGGTAACAGTCATGTAAGGCGTTGTGCCTATCTCCTGCCCTACTTGAGCTTTGAGTAATGCTAAATTTGGAAAAATTTTCATAGTGAGTTTGTCATTCGGCGCACCGCCGTATTACAAACATAAACAAAAAAACCGTAACACGAATCATCATCGTATTACGGTTTTTATTTTCATAGTAGGTTAAAGAGATATTGTATTAATGAACTGCAATCTGGCGGTTAATTGCGGTAGGTTTAGTCGTTACTAAATTTACTTCTTTTACTATTTTTTCGTCTCCTTTGGTAAATTCAAAAGTGTATTTTCCATCTTCCAATTCACTCAAATCATATTTGGCGTGATAGCTTTTATCTTTTTTAGCCACTCGTTCTCTAATCAAAATATCACCTTTACTATCTTTCAGTACGACAATCAAATCCTTATCGTCTGTTTTTTCAATCATTACATTCATTTTCAAAGAATTTATACTTTGAAACATCCCTACTTCAAAAGTTTTTGCTTTCATAGGGGCAACATTTGTGTCCGTTGCATTAGAGATAAAAGTCATGGCTGACAAAGCAGCAATTGCGAAAGTTTTTACTAAAATTTTCATTTTTTTAATTGTTTAGAATGTTTGTTTAAATTTTAAATAATGTTTAGAAATTATATTGAAATATACGTTACAACAGTTTAACTATTTAATAATCAGTAATTTATATATTTAACTTTAAAGAATAGTTGTTCGGTTTTGATAGAGTCTTTGTTCGGTTTTGAACGATTTCAACTTATTCAACGACAATCTGACGAGTATTTTCAGTAGACGCTTGTGAAGATAGATTGACTTCTTTTATTAGTTTTTCATCTCCTTTTGTGAATTCAAAAGTATATTTTCCATCGGCCAATTCACTCAAATCATATTTTCCATGATACATTTTAGTGTTCTTAGTAACTCGCTCATAGTAAAGGGTTTCTCCTTCTTCATTTTTCAAGGTAACTATCAGATTTTTATCCGTCGATTTTTCAATCATAACGTTCATCTTCATGGTGTTAACGGACTGGTACATACCGACTTCAAAAGTCTTCGATTTTGTGGGTGCCATGCCATTATTTGTTGCATTTGAGATAAAACTTAAAGCTGACAAAGCAGCAATGGCGAAGGTTTTTACGAGATTTTTCATTTTTTTATGTGTTTTTTTTGTTTAAAATACTGTTTAGATAATTGTAATTTTTAAAGGTAATTAAATTGTAATTTTTAGTTAAATAGATTTAATTAATTGATTAACAGATACTTGTATTTAAAAGGCTTAGTTATTTATTTTATGTAAGTTTAGATTTTGTACTATTTAAAGAAATTAAGGTTTAGTATTTTTTGTTAAGAGGTTTGTTTTTCCGTTTTGATGTGCCAAAGTTATTTGTTAAAGATAGTACTATGCAATACATATTAGCTAATCGGTCATTTTACTTGATTGAATGGTAGAATTTCTAATGTTTTGGTAAAAATTTATGATAAGTGGTGTTAGAAAATAGGTTGAATGGTTAAAGGTTAATGACTGTTTTTTTAAGTTCTGTAAATAAGATGCAGATAATGAATAAGTTGCAACCAGATAAGATTATTTTTTTATTTTACGATTCAAAATTATATTTAATAACCAACCACCTCAAGATGAATGTGATAAAGTGAGTCAAAATTGGTTTGAATTGCCTGATTGATGTGATTAGTTATAAAATATCACGCAAATCCAAGGCACCATCAACCTACGCAACCATTCTTAACATTGAAATAGTAATTGATTGCACAGAATCATTAATATTGTAGGTAGTTTTTAAGAAAAATAGTAAATTTCAAAAATCAAGCCATGAGCTACCAGCTTTGAGCTGCAATAATACAATCCCTTTTTAACGATTAAACTTAATGCTGAAAGCTCATTGCTCACAGCTTACAAACATGGAAGAAGAAAAAAGTTTTGGACGTAAATTATTAAGTTTCTTTATTGAAGAAAATACGGCCCATACCCAAACACAAACAACCTCCACTCCTACGCAAGCAGGAACGCCCCCGAAGGTGCAAGTGCAACAGACCGTAGCCGTGCAAAATGCTTCGGGAACGGGTGTGGTAGATAAAAAATTTGTGGATCATTTTGTATCCTTAATAGAAAATTCTAATTTGAAAGGGCCTGATTATTTTGAATATATGCAGGCTTTAAAAAGTTTGGCGGGTTTGGGACTCCCAGAAGATAAACAATATCAGGCAGCTTGGGCGAGTTTCAAGGCCATGGGTGGCATTACGGATGTTACGGTTTTAACCAATACTGCCAATCAGTACGTTGGAATTTTGGACAATGACCGTCAGAGTTTTTTGAAAGATGTTGAATCGGCCATTTCTCAAAAAGTGGGCGGTTTGAAAAATGATTTGAAAGCTACGCAAGATGAAAACGAAGCAATCGCCAAACAAATCATTGATTTACAAAATCGGATTAACACAAATAGTGAAAAAATTACCAAAATCACGACTGATATTTCGGAACAAAGTGCCAAGATTACGACCAATAAAAGCAATTACGAAATCACGTACAATTCGTTTGTTGAGCAAATAAAAGGCGATATTGCAAAGATTTCGCAGTATTTGAGCTGAGAAGAAATGGAAGCAGGAAAAAAGGAGGACTAAACTCGTACAAGTACAAATCTACCACAACCTTATGTATAAAAATTATAGAGTGCTTTTAGGTTTACATTTTATAGTTTTTGCTATAATATTTTTGGGGTGTTTATTCAAGATTTTACATTGGCATGGAGCAAATACATGGTTAATTTGCGGTTTTATTCCAGAAATACTTTTAGTTGGATATATTGCTTTCTTAATTTTAAATGACCAGTCCACAAGAAAATATAAAATCATTTGGCTATTTTTCATATTTACTGGTTCTGCTTTAACAACATTTTTTTATTTATTTTATAAGATTCGTCAGACTCATTTAAATTAAAATAAACTCATGCCATGACTTTGAGTCATGGCATGAGTAATTACCAAAAACTAAAAAATAACCAATTAACAAAATAGAAAATAACAATGGCAGATTTATCACAAATTGGAGGAGAATCTCCTCAAAAATCATTCTGGAGCAAGCCTGAAGGCATTACATCTTTGCTTTTCTTAGCCGCAGCAGGTGCTTTTGGACTGTATTATTTCAACATCATTGTTGAATTTCTGATTAAAGTAACTTCAAATACGCTCTATTTAGGAGGACTTTTGGCAGTTTTGGGCTTAATGATTTTCTTGGTTACGAGCCGTGATGTCAGAACAGCCGTGTTCTTTTTGTTCAAGACGATAATGCGCAAAATTGCGGGCTTAATTGTTCAACTCGATCCAATTGCCATCATGAAAATCTACATTTCTGATTTACGTGAAAAGAAAGAAAAAATGTCGGGACAGATTGATATTTTGGCGGGTCAATTGGTGAAATTGAACAAAAAAATCAACGAAAATAACGATAATATCAAAGCTAAATTTGCCGAAGCCAACAAAGCAAATTCAATGGCCGATAAACCTGGCATGAAAGAAGCAGCCGCTTTGGCAACTATCGAAGGCGCAGGTTTACAGGAAATGAATGAGAAATTGCTTCCATTGCAACGAAATATGAAAACGGTGATGGGTTTTATGGAAAAAGTAGCTTCGTCGGCAGATTATATTATCAAGGAAACTGAAATTAAGGTCAAATTAAAAGAAGCTGAATACGAGATTGTAAAGTCATCTTCAAATGCTTTAAAAACCGCTATCAGCATCTTTAAAGGCAATCCAGACAAAAAGTTTTATTTTGATGAATCAATGGAATATATTCAAGATGATATGAGTAAAAAATTGGGCGAAATGAAACGTGCGATGGATTATTCAATGGATTTTATCAATTCAGTAGATATTCAAAACGGTATATTGACTGACAAAGGACAACAGATGTTGGATGCTTATAATCAAGGTGAATTCAAATTAATTACTTTGGATGCACCTTCGGAAAAAAAGATAGAACTCAATCCATCGAAGGATTCTAATTATAAGGGTTTGTTGGATTAATATTAACACAATCACAAAAATAATCCTCAAAAGCCGTCACCCAAAGTAATGGCTTTTGTAATTTTACCCCATGAACACAATACTAATTCTAAATGCCCAAGTGGTCAACGAAGGCAAAATCGAAACCAAAGACGTTTTTATTAAAGATGGTTTCATTGATAAAATCAGTACCGATTTGTCTCATTTACAGGCAGATAAAGTGATTGATGCCAATGGCAAATACCTTCTACCGGGCGTAATAGACGACCAAGTTCATTTCCGTGAGCCTGGACTTACGCACAAAGCCTGTATCCATTCGGAAGCTCGTGCGGGCGTAGCGGGTGGCGTTACAACTTTTATGGAAATGCCTAATACTGTTCCCAATGCCCTCAATCAAACACTTTTAGCGGATAAATATGAAATTGCGGCTCGCACGTCTTTGGCAAATTATTCCTTTTATATGGGAGCATCCAACGATAATATTGAGGAAGTTTTGAAAACTAATATCCAAAATGTTTGCGGAATCAAGGTTTTCATGGGTTCGTCCACGGGCAATATGTTGGTGGATAATGAGAAAACTTTAGAAAATATCTTTTCAAAAAGCCCGATGTTGATTGCTACCCACTGCGAAGATGAAGCGACGGTTCGTGCAAATACTGAAATTTATAAACAACGTTTTGGCGATAATCCGCATCCACGGGTTCACCCCGAAATCCGTAATGTAGAGGCTTGTTACAAATCTTCTTCTATGGCGGTTGAATTGGCAAAACGACACAATGCTCGTTTGCATATTCTGCACATCACCACGGGCGAAGAAACGCATTTGTTCAGCAATGATGTTCCATTAAAAGAGAAAAAAATTACTTCCGAAGTTTGCGTGCATCACCTTTATTTTGATGCTCGTGATTATGAAACACTCGGAAATCAGATAAAATGTAATCCTGCGGTGAAAGCCGACGGACATAAACAACAGTTGTTAGCCGCACTTTTGGACAATCGTCTTGATGTAATTGCCACCGACCATGCGCCGCACACGTGGGAAGAAAAACAAAATCCTTATTGGTCATCGCCTTCGGGTTTGCCTATGGTGCAACATCCTTTGAATTTGATGATAGAATTTTATCACGAAGGTAAAATTTCATTGGAACGCATCGTCGAAAAAATGTCGCACGCCGTGGCGGATTGTTTTCAGATTTCTAAACGGGGCTATATTCGGGAAGGTTATTGGGCAGATTTGTTTTTGGTAGATTTAGCCGACAAAACGACTATCTCGAAAGACAATATTTATTATCAATGCAAATGGTCACCTTTGGAAGGAAAAACCTTCAATTCAAACATTACACACACATTTGTATCGGGACATTTAGCTTTTGAAGAAGGGAATTTTAATGAAAATGTAACTGGGGAAAGGCTTTTATTTGAACGATAGAAAATGGGAAGATTAACGAAATTCAGTTTCGTTAATCTTCCCAAACTTCTTAAAATGCTTTGGATTTACTTGGAAATAATCTATCTCGCAAAGCTAAAAATGGAATTTCGATGGTTTTGGACAAAGCCCAACCACAGAAAAATGTTGCCCCAAGATACAGGAAAAACACCAGCAATTTTACAGGATAATGACTGTCTAAATATCCACCATTTGGTAAAATAAACCACCAGATTAAAGTCCAGTGAATGATATAAATTCCGTAAGAATATAAGCCCATCGAAGCCGTCAAACCATATATTTTTTGCAAAAATTTGGGATAATTGTTTTTTGAGTAAATACTCAACAATAAAACACCTCCGAATCCTAAATAAAGCGAAGAAAAGCCCCATGTGGTCATTTGAGGATCATAATCCCAAAAAATAATACAAGGCAAAAGCAAAATAAAACTCCCAATTCGAAGCGCATTTTTATTATCATTAACAAATTCCGCCAGTCGTATTTGATGAAAATGATAAAAGTAAGACAACAGCGTACCAAAAAATAATGAATCAATCCGTAAGTGCGTAGGCGACACATTATTGACATGAGAAAACGGATAATGAATGGTGGCTAATATTCTTAAAAACAAACAACTTATGGCAATTATGATAAACAAATAAGGGATGCTTTTAAAGGCATTTTCTTTGTTTTTGGTCATAAAAACGAGTGCCATAAACAAAAGAGGCATTAACAGATAAAAATGTTCCTCAATGTCAATTGACCACGTGTGAATCCAAAAAGCATCTCCGCCAACGTAATTTTTATAAAAAAGCGCTTCAGGTAATAAAGAAGGGTAATTTATTTTTTTAGTAAGGTCTAATTTAATATCAACAAAATATAGCGCAAATAAAAAATAAAAAAGTGGATAAATTTTAAGCCCTCTTCTCACAAAAAACCTAATAAAATTAATCTTCGTGGTCTTTTTATATTCGCCAAATAATAATCCAGATACCAGAAAACCACTTAATACAAAAAATAAATCTACCCCAACCCAGCCAATTTTATAAAGATAAATATTTATTCCATAATGCCTAAAAAGCGTCAAGAAAATGGCAATACCTCTTAAAAAATCAATTGCTTGATTTCTACTACTTGTGTGTTGAATCATATAAACAATTTTAAAATCTCTACTTCTTAATCTCTTCTGCCAAAGTATTAGTAATAATTTTATGAGCCAATGGATTGGGATGATTATCATAGATTAATGAATCCGTTTTATTCACCTTTCCCCAATGTACATATTTTGAATAATTTTCATTTGGTTTAATTTCGGCCCGCAAAACCGAATCGGCATCAATAAAGGTTACATTTTTAACCATTTCCGAATTCATCGTCTTCTGAAAATATTTACGGTCGTAATGATTGCTCAGGCGTTGCTCGTTCGAATATCCAAAACCTCCCAAATTTAATACGACCAACTTAGCACCATTTTGTTTACAAAGTTCATAAATCCGTTCGTAAACATATTTTTCAATCTTCTGATTATCTGGTTCTGCCGTTGGTAAAATTCCCAAAACCATCTTCCACTGAGCAATGCGTTGTTTCCAACTATCAATAATGGCTACAGGAATGCCAACCTTAAAAAAGAACGAAAACTTATCTGCGAACGATTTTGGCGAGGTTTTGTAATATTTATAGTCAGGATTATATAACGAAGAACAGAAAAAAGGTTGGTGAATGTAAAATTTTGATTCCGCATCTTTCGTTACAAAAGGGAAAGGCATCACGCCATAAGCCGAAGGAAAAAACATAAATCTTGCCCTGTCTGCTAACCAAGGAGAATACTGAACCGACACAATTTTAGGATGATGTTGGAGTATTTTTCGCTCCGCTAATATCAACATTTGAGCTAATCCATACGCATTAGTTCCACAATTCAATGACTTATATTTCAGTAAATCAACTGTTTGCGATGGATAATTTTCTTCTGCCAAAGAATAATCTCCCCAAGTGAAAGAACAACCCAAAAACATCATCAGTGTATCAGAATCAATATTTTTAGATTTCAGAGAAATCCTAAAACCTTCATTATCTAATTGAATTGGCACACTAATTTGACGATTTTCTAAGGGATAGACACTCACGCCCGAACCATTCGGAATCCCCCGATGTGCCAGTGTATCGTCTGCCATAAAAACATCGCCCAAGATTCCGATGTTCTTTTTATAATAAATATATAGTTTATCTACCGCCCTAAAATGGAAATAAATTTCTTTAACCAAAAGAAAACTAAAAATGAATATAGGCGCAAAGGAAACCGCTGGAATTACTTTTTTAAAGGTCTGTTGATTCCAATACTTTTTGTAAGTAATGGATAATAAATAAAACAGAACAATAAAAATACCGAAAGCATCACAGATGCGTTCGATTACCATAAAATTCACTTGTACATGACGAAAACGGGCGTGACCCAAAAACCATTCCATCACCTTAGGGATTTGATAAATCCCTAAAACAAGTATAATAACAGTAGAAGTAAACTTTAACTTTTTCATAAAAAAAAATTATGTAGATTTTTCTTTCAAAAATTTCTTAAACTTTATACTGGAATTCAAATTTTTCTTTTAATTTTGAATGTCTACTTGGGATTTCTGCAGAAATATATCCTCAACCATTATTCCAATAATTATTTCATAATCAATAACTTATATCATTCATTCATCATGAAACGATTTCACAAGTTAATAATATTTAATTTAATGTTAATAATTGAGCAATAAAATTTAACTTTTTGATTGAAAATAATCTGCTAAAAATAAATGCTAAGTTATATAACAAAATTAGAAAACAATATCCTAAATTAATATCACTCTTTATAATTTTCCGCCAATCTAATAATCCTTCTCTAAAAACAGCTATGGCTTTTTACGAACACAGTATTGAAATCCCTTCCGAAAAGAAAGACAACATTATCAAAGTTATAGGTGTTGGTGGCGGTGGTAGCAATGCCGTCGAACATATGTACGAAATGAATATTCAAGATGTTGATTTCGTCGTATGCAATACCGACTTACAGGCACTAAACGATAATAAAGTTCCCATAAAACTTCAATTGGGTGCAATTCTTACCGAAGGACTTGGGGCAGGTACTGAACCCGACCAAGGGCGTTTGGCAGCACTTGAAAGTGAAGCTCAAATTAGGTCTCTTTTGCAAGGTGAAACCAAAATGGTTTTTATTACTGCGGGTATGGGTGGAGGAACGGGAACGGGAGCCGCTCCAGAAATTGCTCGTATCGCCAAAGAATTAGACATTTTAACCGTTGCCATCGTAACTGCTCCGTATTCATGGGAAGGTACCGATAAAATTGATGCTGCCAATGTTGGCATCAAAGTTCTTCAAGATATTTGTGATACTGTTTTAGTGGTATTGAATGATAAATTGCTCGAAATTTTTGAAGACCTCAATATTCTTGAAGCCTTTGAACACGCCGATGATGTGTTAGCAAATGCCGCAAAATCAGTTGCCGAAGTCATTACGAAGTCAGGTAAAGTAAACGCCGATTTCAAGGATGTTAAAAAAGTATTGAGCAATGCTGGACAGGCCGTCATGAGTCAGGCAACTGCTCAAGGGCCAAATCGAGCCAAAGATGTTATTGAAAAAGCCCTTGATTCTCCTTTATTAAACAATCGTGATATTAAAGGTGCTGAACGCATTTTGGTAACAGTAGCCACCAGCAAGCAAAAAATTATGGGTGTGAAGGAACAACAAACCATTACTTCGCACATTATTGAAGCAATTGGCGGACAACCACAAGGTTTCAAATTAGGTTTTATTCTTGATGAAACGCTTGGAGAACAAATGAGTATCACCGTTATCGCAGCAGGATTTGATAAAAAGCAAATTCCCGTAGAAATCTTCCAAGTAGCCGAACAAGATCCCGTAATTGAAGAAGAAATCTCGGAAGAAGAAGATGAAGAAACGAAACCAATTCAACCAATCGTTTTTACGCATCGTGAAGATGATACCCTTCGTTTACGTAAGATGATAGATGCTTTTTGCCAAAAAACTCCTACTGAAGACGAACTTGAATCTCCTGCTTTTCAACGATATGGTATAAAATTATTGGATGTTTCAGAAATCAAAGGTGTAGAGTTTCAGAGACACTCTTTGTAAACAATACTTTCGTAAATAATCCCGCAAAAAAATAAACTCCTTTTGCGGGATTATATTTTAACCCAAAATTCAAACACATGAAAACGCCTTTTTTGATATTTCTTTTCTTTACTTTCTCCAATTTTCTATACGCACAAGAACAAATCAATAAACTGACGTTAGAACGTGAAAACCTTTATCGAAAATATAAAGAAACCGAAAGCCTGTCTTCAGGATTATTTGGCAATCGTTCAAAAGACGATTTACAAACAACCATTGATGCATTGAACGAAATTATCAAGAAAGACAATGAAATTTTGGAAGAATTAACCCATATTCAGGAGAATTCAAAAATAGAATTTACCAATAAATACAACGACTTGATTATGCAAAATAATGAATTGAGTCAGAAGAATAGAGAATTAATAGAATTGACCGAAAGGCATAAAGGCTACACCAAAGAAAATCATCACATCATTGAAGAAACCCAACAGAAACAAAGCTTATTAATTTCACTTTTGGTATCCCTCGGATTATTATCTGTGATTTATACGATAAAATATTTTGTATTGAAAAGCGAAATGAAAAGAATAAGAAATGGAATTCAACATTGAAACCTTCTCAAAGATTACTATTTTGCTCACCGCTCAAATAAAAACCACATCATCAATAATATCTTCTCCGACTTCTTTATTAATCAACGTAACAATTTTAGATTTTGCCATCAATAATTCATTTCTCAAAGGCGCAGAATCCAATTGAACAAAAAGTTTTTTTTCTTTAATATAAATTTCCGTTGTTCTGGAAGAAATGGGTAACCCCATGATTTGTTCCCAATAAGCCACGATATAAGTTTCATTGAATTTAGAACGCAACTTATACAATTCAAGCATATCCTCAATGGCCTGTTTCAAAGGCAAAGCCTTATTATTACGTTTTGAATTTTCTCTGTTATATTGATATACTTGTGCCAAATGAATTTATGATTTATGAGCTATGAAGATAAGCGGCTAATAACAAAAAACCTAAAATGTTAATAGTAAAATTAGGAAGCATTATTAAAATCTTAAAAAAATGACAAGCCAATTTGTATTAAATAGGTGGTAAATTTTAACCACGGACAGCCACTATTATTCATTAATTAGCCTTTAAAATTATTCAAAAAACGATGAACCTTTTACTATATATTCAAATAACCGAACGCCCCGAAGATGTAAAATTCTTTAATCCAATTATTTCCAAACTGAAAGAAAAAAAAATCAATACCACTTTTTACGATGTTGATAATCATTCCGACCCATTAATAATAAGCTTTGCCAATAAATTGCTTTCAGAATCAGACAAAAAAATCATTTTAATTGATACTGAAATAGAAAGTAATTTTTCAAAACTAATGTCTTTACTAACTAATTTACTTGATAATCCAGAAGGAATAGAAATTTTTATCCGAGGAAATAATACAAAATTAGAAAAAATGGTAAGTATTTTACCCCATTTTACGCACCCAGAAACTACTCACGAAATTGAGATAATTGAGCAAGTTTTTCTGAAAAATAGACAACTATGAAAAATCATACGTTTTCTACGAAAAATTATTTTCTTGAAATAGTACCTCAAAAAAGTTTCAAAACAGACGTTTTTATTAAGATAGTACAATCCAAAGGTTTAGTTGAATATTTTTTTAACAAAACTTGACACGAAGCATATAAAAACTAAAAAATTTTTATGTTAGATTTGTCAAACTGTCTAAGCAATCTATTTCAGTAGATTATTTTGCTGGGAAGTCATTTTTCATTTTTTTATTTTAAAATTCACCTAAAACTGTGTTTTAACTTAAACCCAAAATTACCAAACTAATGAGTACACAAGCAAAAACCCCAGCTGCTAAACCAGCAGCACCAGCTCAAAAAAAATCAGGCGGCATTCCAGCAGGCGTGGTTATGTTAATTCTTTTTGTTCTTGCAGAATTGTTTTTCCATTTTGTTATGGGCGACGGTTCTCGTTTCGAAGGCGGTACAAATGAAGGTGCCCCAAAACAAGGCGATTATCTCGCTATCGCTTTTAAAGGCGGTGTTATTGTGCCAGTATTAATGACTTGCTTTTTGACTGCTTTGACATTCTCAATTGAGCGTCTTATCACAATCGGAAAAGCAAAAGGAAGTGGAGATGTAAATGCATTCGTTCGTAAAATCCAATCTTTGTTAGACAAAGACGATACAGACGGAGCATTGAAGGAATGCGACAAGCAAAAAGGTTCGGTAGGAAACGTAACGTTAGCAGCTGTAAAAAAATACAAGCAATTAACATCCGACGGTTCATTAGACAAAGAGCAAAAATTGGCTGCCCTAAGCAAAGAAGTTGAAGAAGCTACTTCATTGGAATTACCAATGTTAGAGAAAAACTTAACAATCATCGCTACATTGGCATCAGTATCTACCCTAATCGGTCTATTAGGAACAGTAATCGGTATGATTAAAGCGTTCTCGGCACTTGGTAACTCAGGTGGTTCAACCGATTCAACAGCTTTAGCAAACGGTATCTCTGAAGCCCTTGTAAATACGGCTTTAGGTATTGGTACATCTGCAGTTTGTATCATTGCGTATAACTTCTTTACGTCTAAAATTGATGAATTGACTTATAGCGTTGATGAAATTGGTTTGAGCATCAACCAAAACTATGCAACCCACCATAATTGATCAATTTGAAAATTAGGTAATCGGTACGCCGATGCGTTTGAAAATTATTTTCAAATCTAAAATCTTCAAGAAATCTTGTTGAATATTTATCTAATTAATCAATTTGTAAATTAGTTTTTTCGTTATATTATTATCAAATTAACTGATTTCCAAATTTTCAAATTAAAATATTATGTCAAAAGTTAAAGCAAAACGACAAAGCGTTTCTCTCGATATGACAGCAATGTGCGACGTGGCGTTTTTGCTACTGACTTTCTTCATGCTAACTGCAAAGTTTAAGCCCGAAGAAGCCGTAACAATCACTCCACCCTCATCAATCTCAGAGAAGAAACTCCCAGCCGGTGAAGGTTATTTGACCATCTCAGTTGGACCAGACGGAGGAATTTTCTTAGGAACAGAAGACAAAACTGCAAAAGATGCCATGCTTGAAAGAATGGCAAACCGTATGGGAATTACTGTTACTCCAGAAATGCAGAAGAATTATAATGCTTCTGAATTGGTAGGTTACCCAGCAGGTGCAATGCGTCAGGTTTTAGGAATGAAACCTTCGGATGTAAAAGCTCAAGGTTTATTGAAAGGTATTCCTTTAGATACTGCAAATAATGAACTTTTCCTTTGGGTTAGTTACGCAAAAATTGCGAATCCAGCCTTGAAGGTGGCAATCAAAGGTGATGCAAATTCTAACTATAAAGTGTTTAATTCAATCGTTAACACTTTGCAAGATCAGAATATTAACGTTTTTCAGTTGATAACATCACCAGAAGGTAAGCCAAAATAATTTTATTTTAGTTGTACTCAGTAGTTTTAACCCTGCCTCTCTCTCGAAAGGCAGGGTCTTATAAGCCAGTTAATCGTTGATAGAAACAGTTAATCATTTTTTAACTCTCTGTGAACTAAATTTATAAGGTTTTAGGAGCAAATTATTAAAGACAACTAAATAATTGAAAGTTTAATGAATTAATGGACGAACTGTTAATTATTAAGTATCAATTATCAACTATCTAACATTCCCCAAAAAATGGCAGAAATAAGTCAAGATGGTGGGGGCAAAAAAGGTGGTAAAAAACGTAGTAAGAAAGCATCAACGAAAATTGATATGACACCCATGGTGGATTTAGGCTTTCTACTAATAACCTTTTTCATGCTAACCACGACGTTAGCTAAGCCCGTAGTAATGCAGTTGAATATGCCTGACAAAACGGAGAAAGATGAAAAATCAGAAGTAAAAATGTCAGAAACATTGACAGTTATTCCTGATTCCACGAAAGTATATTACTATCAAGGACTTCCGACCGATGCGACTACTCAATTGCTCAAAACTGATTATTCAAACAAAGGTATTCGTACTGTTTTGTTTGATTATAAGAAAAGAATTGGTGATAACTTCACGATTGTAATTAAAGCTGCCAAAGGTGCAAAATATAAGAATATGGTTGATTTACTTGATGAATGTGCTATCACAGGAAACAAGCGTTATGCCATCTTAGGAATTGACCCATCTTCGGAAGAGCTAATTAAAAAGTCAGGATTATAAAATAAAAACTAAAAAAATAGTTATAAATATTTTGATAACTAAAAAAATAGTTTTAATTTTAATTAGTGGAAATCCACAGAAAAAGTTTATTTGGTAGATTATTAGATAATTTATTTATTTCATAGATAATTAAAGGAAATAACTGCCCTTAACATCAGAGAATTATGTCAAACGTAATAAGTCCAAATTCAACGCTGGATGATATTATTTTCCGAGATAAGAACAAAAGCTACGGAGCTTTTCTCTTACGGAAAGAATATCCCAAAGTGGTTACAAGGTCTTTATTGGTAGGTATAGCTTCTGTTTCAGCCGTTTTTGCTTTGTCTTTTGCATATAACAAAATATCAGAAACCTTAGCAAAAGATAAAGTTGAAGTAACGGCGAATGTCATGAAAATTGACCAGCCACCACCAGAGAATAAAACACCACCACCGCCACCGCCACCGCCACCGCCACCACCACCGAAAGAAATTCCGCAGGTGACGACGACAAAATTCTTACCTCCCGAAATCAAAAAAGATGAAGAGGTAACCAAACCAGAACCACCACCAGAAGAGGTGAAAGGTAATACTGCATCTGAAACTGTAAAAGGTGAAACAGACGTGCAAGCACCACCAACCGATCCTGATGCAAAACCGAGAGAAGAAGCACCCGTTGAACCACCAAAGCCAAAAGAGGAAGAAATCTTTACGGCGGTTGAACAAAATGCTGAATTTCCAGGAGGAATAGGAGCTTTTGGTAAATTCTTACAGAAAAACCTTAAATACCCTGCTGCCGCACAACGTGCTAACGTATCGGGTAAAGTATATATCCAATTTGTGGTAAATACTGATGGTACTATTCAAAACGTTGATGTTTTGAAATCAGTAGGATTTGGTTGTGATGAAGAAGCAGTTAGAGTAATTAAATCTGTTCCAAGATGGACACCAGGCAAGCAGTCTGGTCGTGCGGTACGTTCGAGATTTACGATTCCTATCAACTTCCAATTGTCAGAATAGTATTCGAGTAATCGAACAATCATAGTGTAAATTTGAAAACCTGTCAGGAAACTGGCAGGTTTCATTTTTAAAAGATGGTTCATTTATGAGTTGAGTGACTATGAAGTTTTAGATTTTTTCCTAAGATTTTATACTTCAATATATCAACCTTCGTAAATATTAAAATCGGCTAATCCCATAAAAACAATGCAAAATAAAGCCTTTGCCATAGTCAATGCCGTGATGGCGTTATCGTATTCCTTAATTGGAATATTATTAATCATTTATCCTGAATCAAATTTTGCCGTAATGATGTTGCCTTCTAAAATTTACGTTTATGGTTTGGCGGCTTTACTAATCATTTATGGTTTGTACAGGGCTTGGAGAGTTTATGAAAAATTTAGAGAAGATGATGAAGATGATGAATACGAGTATTACGATGGAAGAAAAGGGTAATTGTTTATAGTGGTCTAACGATTACTATATTAAGCGTAAAATTTTTAATCTGAGACAAATAAAATGCTGAAAGCTTAAAGCCAATTACTAATAGCTGATAGCCAAACAACACCATGAAAAATATAAAAATGTTAATGTTAATAATGGCTGGCACAGTTTTATTAACATCTTGTGGAAGAGGAAAAGATAAAGAAGGTAAAGTATTAGACTCCCCTGCCAATGGCACAATTACCGTTGCCGTTGATGAATCATTTCAGCAAATTATTGAAGCTGAAAAAATGGCTTTTGAAAAAACATTTCCCTATACAAAAATAAATCTGATTTACAAACCAGAAGGTGAAGCGGTAGCGCTGATGTTGAATGAAAAAGCTCGGATGGCAATTATTGCACGGGAACTGACCGCCACTGAAAAGGAAACTTTTAAAAGAGATGATTTTAGATATAAGAGTTTTAAGTTTGCGGGTGATGGCGTTGCTTTGATTACTAATAAATCGAATCGTGATACCATGATTACGACCAAAGAATTAGAAGCAATTATGAGAGGAACACAGAAAAAATGGGCAAAAAGTGGTAATGATATTGTGTTGGTTTTTGACGGAACAAGTTCAAGTAATTTGACATTTTTGATTGATACTTTCAAGATTGACCGCAAAATGAAAGTATCATTCTTTGCCGCAAAGTCTAATAAAGAAGTGATTGAATATGTAAAAACGCATGATTATGCCATGGGTGTAATTGGCTCAAATTGGATTAGCGATGGCGATGACCCTACATCGTTGACTTTTATTAGAAGTATAAATGTATTGTCAGTAGCCAATAAACCAAATCCAACCAAAGATGATTACTATCAACCATTTGGGTATAATTTGGCGCTAAAAAAATACCCTTTGACCCGTCAAATTAAGTTAATTTTACGAGAGGCTCATATGGGTTTGGGAACGGGATTTGTTAATTACATGACGCTTGAACAAGGACAATTGATCGTTTATAAAAATGGGTTGATTCCTTTAACTCAGCCTCTACAAATTAGACAAGTGGAAAGCAAATGATTTTGAATTTATGAATTAGTCTTTTTAGGACTAAACAAATCTGAAATCTACAATCCCAAATTAAAGTAACTGTTAATATTTTGTTAAACATTATAGAGGTTTGTTACTAATCGAGTGTCAAAACGTTAAAGTAATATACTCAAGATATTTACAAATTAATATTAAAATTATCCATTTGTCAAAAAGTTAAAAAAACTTGGAATAAAGAATAAAAGATAGGTTTTTATTAACAAATTTTTATTTTAATTTTGCATTTCATCATAAAATTAAAATATCATGTAGGTTTTCAGTAAATAGTTTAATGCTGAGAAAATATTAAAAGAAATTATTAAAAGAAAATACAACTAAATTTCAGGAAGATGAACGTAAAAATGAAATCTCTATTGGTGGCTGCGGTTTTATTGTTTACTAACTCAGTAAACGGACAAACGGTTCAGCAAGGCTTGGCGCAGGTGGATGGAGACCAACCAACAAAGGCAAAAGCAACAATGACAGCAGTAGTGGCGGCTTCGCCAACGGCTGAAAATATGTATTATTTAGGTTACGTACAGTTACGTAATGGTGATTTGGCGGGTGCAAAAGCAACCTTTGAAAAAGGGTTGACAACTGAGCCAAAACAATCTTTAAATTCGGTCGGTTTAGCAACAATTCTGTTGGCTGAAAAAAATGCTCAAGGTGCAAAGGCAGCATTCGACAAAATTTTGTTGGATACTAAAATGAAAAATGCGGACGTGATGTACCGTATTGCGGAGGCTTATACTTTATACGAGCATACAAACGACCCTGGTGAAGCAGTTCGATTGATTGATCTGATTGCCGAAAAAACTAAAAAACCTTTGACCGCTGATATGTACATTGTGAAAGGAGACGCTTTTTTGTTGAAAAACGATGGTGGTCCAGCAGCAACAGGGTATGAGCAAGCAATTTTGACAGGAAAAAGCGCTAAAGCATATATTCGTTTAGGGGTAGTTTATTTGAGAGGTAAAAACTATCAATATACGGTGAATAGCTACCAAAGTGCTTATGATACTGATTCATCTTTCGCTCCTTACTACAAACGTATGGGTGAGTATTATATCATTTTTGGTAAATATAAAGATGCTTCTAAATTATTTAGAAAGTATGTAGATAGAGCCGAAGCAACTCCTACTATTTTATTAGAGACTGCCAAATTGTTATTTTTAGCAAAGGATTATGAAGGTTCGGATGAATTTACTAAAAGAGCCGAAGCAGGTGGAGCAACTGATAATGATGTATTTCGTATGAGAGGCTATTCTGGTGTTGAATTAGGAAAATGTCAGGAAGGGATTGACAATTTAGAGAAAATGGTTAAGGCTGGAGTTAAACCTTATTACTTAGATAATGTTTATTTTGCCAAAGGATACCAATGCCTAAAGCAAGATTCATTAGCAACTTTATATTACGAAAAAGCTGCTCCCTTAGATACTATCAATAACCATTATAGTACCATGTATACAATTGCTTATAGTCAGAAAAAATATGCAAAAGCAGTTGAGCATGCAACGAAGTCGATGGAATGGAAATTGGCTAAAAAACAATCATTGAATAGTACAGATTGGTATTATGCAGGAATGGCTCAGTATTTTGTAACGGCTTATACACCAAGAGAAGATACCTTGGGAAGATATAATCAAGGACTAAAAGCTGACTCAATGTATGCTCAAGCAATTACCATCAATGATAAATTTGCTCCTTTCCATTTGTATCGTGCCAGAACAAATAGTTATATTGACTATACTGGAACAAAATGGTTAGCAATTCCACATTATGAAAAGTTTTTAGCGGTTGTGGATATGACGAAAGCCAATAAAGAACAATTATATGAAACATATAAGTATTTGGCTGGATATAATTCAATCGTCACGAAAGACTCGGTGAAAGTTCAAGAGTATGTTGATAAAGCGGTAGCAATTAAACCAGAAGACCCAGACGGTTTGAAACTCTTGTTAGGCCCAGCACCTGCAACGTCAGTGCCAGCGGTGAAAACACCAGTAACACAAGCTCCGAAAATTCCAAAAAAATAAATTTTAGAAATTTCAGTACGCAAAGCCCTGCCAATTGGTAGGGCTTTGTTAATTTTAGGGATTTTATAAAATAATCAACAAAAATTACTCATGTCATGACTCTGAATCATAGTATGAGGTAACAATAAACCAAAAATATGTACGCACTCATCACAGGAGCCAGTAAAGGTATTGGAAAAGAGATTGCTATTGAATTAGCAAAGAAGAAATATGATTTAATCTTAATCGCCCGTTCTGCCAGTCAGTTGGAGAATACAGCCAAGGAAATAAAAGAAAAATATGCCGTTCAGGTTGATTTTTTGGCCACTGATTTATCCGCTCCAGATGTTGCCAGAGGCGTATTCAAATGGGTTGAACAGAAAAATTATCAAGTGGCAGTGTTGGTAAATAATGCAGGATACGGAGCGGCGGGAGATTTTGAGAAATTTACAATTGAACAAAATCGTGATATGATGAATTTGAACATGATTACGCTGACGGAGATGTGTCAGGTATTTTTGCCCATGTTGAAACGTCATTCGCAAGCTTACATTCTGAATATTGCGAGTTCAACGGCTTATCAGGCATTACCACAAATGGCGATTTATGCAGCGACAAAAATATTTGTCTTGAATTTTTCAAGAGCGTTGAAATATGAATTAAAAGATTCGCCCGTATCGGTTACGTGTGTGAGTCCAGGGGCGACGGATACTAATTTCAATGACCGTGCTGATATCCCCGCTAAAGCCAGAAAAGCAGCTGAAAAAGTAGTGATGACTCCGCAAGATGTAGCGAAAATATCGGTAGATGCGATGTTTGCGGGAAAGACCGAAGTGATTCCTGGATTTATCAATAAATTAGGAGCGTTCTTAGCTTGGATTGCACCAAAGGCAATTACGGAGAAAGTTGCCGCTGGAATTTATGAGTAATTGAGCATGGACGTTTGAACCAGTATATAATTTCCACTTCGACATTTTTAGTATCGAAGTGGAAACTTAGAATTACATACTTAATCGTCCCTCTTCATCATATTTAATCTCTTCATTCCCAATCATTTCTCGAGTAATCTCTTGAAATTTTGATTGATTGAGAGGTTGCATTATTTGGGTAATTAAAGATAAACTCATGGCTCCATTTTGCAATAATTGCTTGATTTTTAAGCGAATAGCCTTATCTCCTTCTTTATCTTCAACCCTGATTTTGTTTTGCTTTTTCTTTTTTAAACAATTATCACAAATACCACACTCGGCATCCGTTATTTCATTAAAATATTCTAATAATAATTGCGTTCGACAGCGATTGGGTTGTTCGGCGTAATGCTTTACCGATTTTGCTTTTTGAATATCCCTTTCCTTACGGTTTTTGATTTCTAATTCTTGTAAAGGTAATTCACGCAAGTCAAATCTGGGCGTGAGGAAAGTTAATTGAGGTTTATCTTTTTGTTTATCATAAAACAAAACATCAAATTTTTCTAAAGTCAATAACCACGTCTCTATTTCCTTGATAGGAATTGAAAAGGCTTTGGCAATATTGGCTTCCGAAATAGTTAAAAATGTACCAAAAAGGTCTCCGCCGTACATTCGGAGTAGTAATTTGATAAAAGAATCGTATTTGGGATTGCGTAACTGAAAATCATATAATTGTCGATTATCAACTTTAAACATGAGTTTTGAATTATTTTTAAACCCTTCCGAAAGTTGAATAAATCCTTGCGTTTCGAGAATTTTTAGGGCAAAATAAGTATCCGTCGGCGGTAAATCAAACCGTCTTTGAAATTCAAGTAAATCAAAATCATAACTGGCAAATTCACCCGAACCCACGGCTAATTGAAATAGATTTCCCAGACATTGATACACTTTTCTAATCAATTCAATGGGTGGATAAGATTGCAAAACATTTTTCTCCAAACCATCAAGATCCGATTGATTGAATAAAGCAACGGCATAAGCTTTCTCGCCATCACGCCCTGCCCTACCTGCTTCTTGATAATAGGCTTCCAAGTTATCGGGCAAATCCAAATGTATTACCGTTCTTACATCGGGTTTATCAATGCCCATTCCAAAGGCATTGGTGGCTACAATCACTCTGACACGGTTTTTTATCCAATTTTCTTGACGCTTAGTTCGTTCAACTGCGTTCAATCCTGCATGATAAAAAGTAGATGAAATATTATATTTATTGAGCATATCCGAAACCTCCTGCGTGCGTCTGCGATTACGTACATACACCACCGCCGAGCCTTGAACATTTTGCAATATCTTCATCAAACGCCTTTCTTTATCGTCTTCTTTGAAGGCAGAATACGACAAATTAGCTCTGGCAAAACTTTGTTGAAATAGTTGCGGATTCACCATTTCAAGCTTTTCAATGATATCCGTTTTGACTTCTTGGGTTGCCGTGGCGGTTAAAGCAATCAAAGGGACAGCGGGAATTAACTTTCGAAAATCGGCAATTTTTGCGTAAAGTGGTCTAAAATCATAACCCCATTGAGAAATACAATGCGCTTCATCAATGGCTAACAAATTGATTTTCATCTGTTTAGCACGCTCAATAAAGATTTTTGTTTGTAATCTTTCGGGAGAAACGTAGAGGAATTTTATATTTCCATAAATGCAATTATCAAGGGCAATATCAATTTGATTTTTGTGCATTCCCGAAAAAATACCAATGGCTGAGATATTTCGATTTTTGAGATGTTGCACTTGGTCTTGCATCAAAGCAATCAGGGGCGAAATGACAATACAAATCCCTTCTGACATCATGGCGGGCACTTGAAAACATAAGGATTTTCCCCCGCCCGTGGGCATGAGGGCAAGCGTATCTCGTCCATCCAAAACCGATTGAATTATGTCGGGTTGAAGTGGGCGAAAAGCATCGTATCCCCAGTATTGTTTTAGTATCTCTTGTGGTTGCATTGGTCTAAATAAAAGTCCCTTCCAACAACTCTTTCTTAATAGTTTTGATTCTCATATTGAGCGTAATGTGTTCAAAATCAATACCTTCTACGCATATTTCTTTCAAATATCTGCTCACTTCTGGTTGATGATTGGTTTTCTTTCCAGAAGGTACATGAATATATTTTGAAGTAGTCCAAAGCACCGCTCGCACGGTAAGGCAAGGTTGATCAGTCATGACAAATTCCGTAACCATCGTATCATCGTTATAATAAATTACCGAGGAAATAATCTTCACTCGTTCGCTCACTTTTGCCGAAGAGACATACGCAATCTGATGATTATAAACCACCCACGAAGTCTGATTATGCTCGAAATAATCGTTATAATCAAACTCATACACGTTGGCCACTTGGTCTTCACGGGCATTGAAGAAATAATCGAAATATTTGGCATTATTAAGGTGCTTCAAAGGGTCGCAATCTTGAAAACGGATAATGGCTCTGGAATATAATTTTTTGGGATATTCTTTATTTGGGTCTAATTGAAACATTTTTTGTAATTGGTGAATAGTAATTTGAAAATTATTGAATACACAAATTTATAGGTTTAAAATATAAATATGCGTTTTATGGATAAATCAAAACTTGATAATCGAACTGAACAAATTGTAAATATTAGGCAAAACCCTTAAATTAGCAAATAATCAGGCAACTAATCCCTATTCACCAATTACTCAATTAAAAAACAGAATGACAAAGATATTATTAGTTGAAGACGACGATAGTTTAGGTTTTGTAGTAAAAGACAATCTCGAACAAGAAGGATATGAAATTGACCTCCAAGTTACGGGGAAAGCTGGACAAAAAGCCTTTCAGCAAAATCCATACGATATTTTTATTTTGGATGTAATGTTGCCCGAAATGGATGGTTTTACCCTCGCAGAATATATTCGTAGCACAGGAAGCGATGTGCCCATTATATTTCTTACCGCAAAATCATTAAAAGAAGACCGTATCAAAGGCTTGAAATTGGGCGCTGATGATTATCTAACAAAACCGTTTAGCATCGAAGAATTAATTTTGAGAATTGAAGCAATTTTGAAAAGAACTGGCAAGAAAACGGTTCAAAATATTACTGTTCATTCGCTGGGTGGATATACTTTTGATACAAAAAATTTAAAGTTGATTTTTGAAGAAAAAGCCTTAGAATTGACTCACCGAGAGTCTGATTTATTAGAATTCTTGGTGCAACATAAAAATGAAACACTATCACGAGACAAAATATTGATTGCTATTTGGGGTGATGATGATTATTTTAAGGGAAGAAGTTTAGACGTTTTTATTACCCGATTAAGAAAATATTTAGCTCAAGACCCAAGTATAAAACTCTCTAATGTGCACGGTGTAGGCTTTCGATTGGAGGTTTAGTATTGTCTTCACGCAAATACAAGCGAAATTAATTTGTCTTTGCGTGAAACTATCAACTATTCATAATCGCTAAACTCTTTTCCCAAAGCCAATCGGCATTGTCAGTGGTAATATCGTTACTACTGGTAGATTTCACTTTACATTTGGCAAAATATTTTCCACTATCTCGTTTGATATTTTCAAGAGGCGTCATAGCTAAGAAAATGGATGTTTCTGCTCCTTCTTCAGATGAAATCATAAAAGGCTTTGCGAGACCCATCAAGAGACCACTGAAACCTGTAAAATTTCCCCCAAAATTCGTCCCTACCACGCCTGGATGAAGACTAAACGCTAAAATAGGTTTTCCAACCAGCCGTTTTGTCAAGCCTTTTGTAAAGAGAATATTCGCTAATTTCCCATCTCCATACGCTTTCCAAACACTTAGGTTTTTGTTGTTTTTTACAAAGCAACGATTCACTTTTCCGATTGCATGAGCGGCCGATGACACGCTAATAATTCTACCTTCGCCCGATGCTTCAACGAGGTCTAAAAGATTGACCGTTAAAACAAAATGCCCTAAGTGGTTTGCCACGAATGATTTTTCGTAACCATCCTTGGTGAAAGCTATTACATCGGGAGAATAACCCGCATTATTGATTATTCTATCAATTTTAATATATCGTTTTTTGATATTCAGCGCTGCATTTTTCACAGAATCAATATCCTCTAAATCAGCGATTTCGTAGTCAACTTTTGTATTAGGAAAACGTTGTAAGATAGCTTCTTGCGTAGTTTTGGCTTTCGCTAAACTTCTTACCAAAAGTATCAAATCAAAGCCTAATGCTGCTAATCCTTTGGCAGTTGCCAAACCCACACCCGAGTTTGCTCCTGTGATGATTGCTATTTTTCTATTCATATTTCTCCAACAAGATATTAAAGTAAAAGTTCATAGAATTAAGCAGTAAAATAAAATACACTTGACTTATTTACCATAAAAAAATGATGATTGTTTTTTTACTGCCAACTGCCAACTATTTTTACTGCCTACTTTAATCTTTTAAACCCGATTATTATGAAAAATTTCAAAGTGTTAATCTTATGTGTAACGCTATTCTACGCCTGCGAACCCAAAAAGAAAAATCAAGAAAAACAGAAAGATGCCACATTTCAACGCATCAATCTTCCCTATAATTTTGAATCTCCTTCTGAGAAATATGACCTTCCTGACAAATTGAAAGAGATTTCGGGGCTTTCTTATTACAAAAAAAATCAATTGATTTGTGTAAATGACGAGGAAGGTAAGATTTTCATTTATGATATAAACGAAAAGAAAATCATTGATAAAATTCCTTTTGGGAAAGATGGTGATTATGAAGGCGTTGAAGTAGTAGGCGATGAAGTATTCGTTTTGAAAAGTAATGGCACATTAAAAGGTTTTAAAATTGGTGAGGCTTTTGAGCGTGAAATTGATTGTTCAGAACCAGAAGTAATTGAATACGAAGGACTTGGTTATGATCCAAAATCAAAGTATTTGCTTTTGGTGGCAAAAGAGCGCACAAAAGAGGTGGACGTTAAGAAAATGGTTTATGCTTATAATTTTGACCGAAAAGTACTTTTCAAACATATTTCCATTCCGCAAGAACAAGTAACCGATGATGCCAATGGAAAAGATTTTAGACCTTCAGGCATTGCAGTCCATCCCAAAACGGGACAAATTTTCATCCTTGCTTCGGATGGGAAAAAGCTATTAATTTTATCGGAACAAGGACAAAAAGAAGCCTTAGTTTCTTTAAATCCAAAAATTTATCGTCAACCCGAAGGAATATGTTTTTCTCCCAATGGCGATTTATTTATTTCTTCGGAAGGCAAAAAAGGCGATGGTTATATTTTACGATTTATTCAAAATTGAAATAACTTTCAAGCGACAATCCTAATCTTCCATTTATTAACAATTTTGTCTCAATTATTAAATGGTAAGGTCTCGTCAAGTTATATTTTGTAAATTTAATTGCTTAAATATCAAGCCAATACATGTAAAATCTTAACTATTTATGAAATCTTACCTCTTTTCTTTTCTTTTATTATTAGTCTTAAATACTTCCTTCGGACAAATTGCCAACGACAATACATTTAGTGTGGGAATTGACGGAAAAGACTTTGTAACCCAACCTCGGAGAATCAGAATTGGGCCGCATTGGTGGATTACCGCTAACGCCATCAAACCCGATAAATCCCTCAGAATGTGGTTGTATAATTGGAATAGGGACAAAGACGACCTCATTATTCCAGGTACATACTTGGTGGTGGACGCTGACAAACCCGAAACCAAAGAAAACAAAATAAAAGTAGAAACTTTGGGCAAGTATAAAGGCTTAGTGGTGATTAAATACGTAGAAGAAACCCGTGAACCACGCATGGAATACCACGTGGGAAAATCACAAAATAATGATGAAACAGTGGAAGTAAATGTGAGTGCCGATGGGTCGGTAGAAGCTACTTTTAATAGTACTTTGACAGGTTCGTACTGGAAGGAAAAAGCCACAGCGACTGTTTTTGGTGGTTTTGGAAGAATAATAAATAAAATGGAAGACAAAGCCAAAACCTCCGCAACGGGCTACGATTCTGACATTGACCCTGAAGGCAACGGTTATAAAAAACAAGACAAAACCGATAAAATCGTGCTGACGAACGGGAAATTAAAATTGAAAATGAAGTAATAATTAAAAATAATGTTCAATACTCAATGTTCAACGCTCAATTTTCATTGAATAAACGTCCTTGAAAATTGAGCGTTGAAGCATAATCCCCTGTCCCTCAAAACTTTCTCCTTTCAATTTTGAATTTTAAACTGAAATCTGTACCTTTGCAGTCCAATTTTTAAAATCAAATATATCATAATGGAATTACGTAATTATGAAACGGTATTCATCTTAACTCCCGTTTTGTCTGAACAGCAGACAAAGGATACCGTTGACAAGTTTAAAAAAATCCTAACGGATAACAATGCCGAAATCGTTAACGAAGACGCATGGGGAATACGTAAGCTGGCGTATCCTATTCAAAACAAACACACAGGTTATTATTACATCATCGAATTCAAAGCTGAAGGCACATTAATTGCCAAATTGGAACTTGAATACAAACGTGACGAAAAAGTAATCCGTTTCTTAACAACCGCTCTTGATAAGCACGCTGTTTCATACAACGAGCGTAAGCAGAAAGGTTTGATTGGAAAGAAACCAGTCGCAGCAGCCGAATCAAAGGCCGAGTAATTAAAGAAATTCAATTTTAATTTTTGAAATCATGACATTAGTAAACGAACCAATTGACAAAAGCGTAGTACGCAAAAAATATTGCCGTTTCAAAAAATCTGGCATTAAGTATATTGACTACAAAAACCCAGATTTCTTATTGAAATTGGTGAACGAACAAGGAAAAATTCTTCCACGTCGTTTAACAGGGACTTCGTTGAAATACCAACGTAAAGTAGCAACTGCCATCAAACGTTCAAGACACTTGGCTTTAATGCCTTACGTGGCTGACGGCTTGAAGTAGTTTTTAGAAATCAGTTAATAGTTATTGGGTAATGGAACTTTGAATATTTTTTCAAATTCTTAAACCTTAAAATTATATAAAAAAATGGAAATCATCTTAAAGACTGACATCGTAGGTCTTGGTTATAAAAATGATATAGTTGCCGTAAAACCTGGATATGGTCGCAACTATTTGATTCCACAAGGATTCGCTACAATGGCGACGGGGTCAAACAAAAAAATTCTTGCTGAAAATATCAAGCAAGTAGCTCACAAAGCTGAAAAAGTTAAAATGGATGCTACGGCATTAGCTGAATCAATCGGTGATATTACGCTTGACATTCCTGCAAAAGTGGGCGAAAGTGGTAAAATCTTCGGTCGTGTAACAACTATCCAAATCTCTGAAGTTTTGAAAGAAAAAGGCTTTGAGGTAGACAGAAAGAAAATTGCATTAGATTCAGAAGTGAAATTCGTTGGTCAATTCACTGCAACACTTGATTTACATAAAGAGGTGAAGCACAAAGTGAAATTCAACGTGGTAGCTGCTTAATACAGTTAATCTATACGTAAGGCATAAATCAGAGAATACTGCTGATTATCAATGCTTTAATTAAATAGAATTTTAAAATCTTGACCGTTTGATAGATTTAAGATAAAAATACGAAAGGCATCTCAGTTTTCTGAGGTGCTTTTCGTATTTTTGTAGGATTTTTCTAAGTTTAGGCTCAATTTTTGTAAAGGTCAAAGCAACGTTTCAACTCATAAATCCGTCTATCTTTTTAGCACGTAAATACTTAACCCACCCCAAAATATTGTGGATATGTTAAAGAAAATTTTATTACTATTTTTATTGTTAAGCACTTCGAATTTACTATTTAGTCAAATTACGATTTCATCCCCCGTGATACGACAAATATTCCAACGGGATTTGAATAACCAAGCTACGGTTACAATAACGGGTAGTTATTCACAACCTGTTGATACAATCCAAGTAAGGTTTTTAGCCGTTACAACTGGACAGGGGACTACTATGGATTGGACAGTAATTAAATCTTCACCTTTAGGAGGTTTGTTTAAAGGTAGTGTGAATCTAAAAGGCGGTTGGTACTCAATGGAAGTAAGAGGGCTTTTGAATGGTAAATTAATAGGAAATGTATCAACGATTAGCCGTGTAGGTGTGGGTGAAGTTTTTGTGATTGCTGGGCAGTCTAATGCTGGGGGTAGTTCTTTATTAGGGATAAACGAAACCGCCGCTAATGATGATAGAGTAAATTGTGCCAATTTTATTAGTCCAAGAACTTATTATGATGGTTTACCTTTTTTCCACGCAGATTTATCTCAATTTTCAATCATTGAATTTTCACAATTGAAAAAAACGTCCGCTATTGGACCAACAGGTCTTGGACCTTATTATTGGGGAAAAGTTGGCGATGCTTTAGCCGCAAAACTTAATGTACCCATCATGTTTTTTAATGCTGGTTGGGCAGGTGCTTCAGTAAGAGTTTGGCGTGAAAGTGCTGAAAACCCAACTGTGGGTGCTTTGAGTGACTTCCAATTCGATGCTTCCAACAACAATCGTTACCCTATTGGTTATCCTTATTCAAATTTAAGTACGGTTTTGCGATATTATGGAATTAACTTGGGCATCAGAGCAGTACTGTGGATGGAAGGAGAAACTCAAAATCTAATTAATCTTGAGGCTATTTCTCAAGGTAAAACGCCCCCTATTACTACAGAAAACTATTTAGATAATCTTAGAAGATTGGTAAAAAGAACTCGTCAAGATTTGGGTACTAACAAATTAGCTTGGGTTGTGGCACGGACTTCTTATTCAGGTCAGTTGAACTGCGCACAACCAAATGCGACCCCTCCTGCCCCTTCGCCAATAATTGTAACTGCCCAAAATCAAGCCATTACCGACCCAACGCTTGCCCCGATGTATGCTGGCCCATTTACGGATAACATCCAAATTGCAAAAATAGGAGAACGTGATCAATGTGTTCACTTTACGGGTAAAGGATTAGACGATGTGGCAGCCGCATGGGTAAAATCATTGACGGAAGATAATAAGAGCTTCTTTGAAACAGTTGAGCCTATTTTAGCCGATACGATTCCAAGTGTTTCTTTAGAATGTATTTCTAATACACAATTAAGACTTACCTTACCAACGGGCTATAAAAGTTATACCTGGTTTAATGCAACCACTCAAAAATCGGATACAACAAGAATATTTGTGGGCGGTTCTGGTACGTATAGCGCCCGTGTAACACGTACAAATGGCAATATTATTCAAGTGCCAAACTTTACCGTTAATGCCAATGCTCCCGCAAGATCTCCCATCGTAACGGCAACAAGTGATGTAAATTTCTGTTTGGGAACGAGCGTATTATTACAAGGTTCGACCGAAGCCGAAAACCCTATTTATGAATGGACAAGTTCGCCAGCCATTGCCAATTTGCCAAGAACCAAAGACATTTCAGCTTCTCGTGAAGCTACGTATAAATTGCGGGTAATTGATAGAAATGCTTGTGCCTCAGCGTATTCAGCAGACATAAAATTAGTGGCAAAACCACGCCCCGAAAAACCCACAATTGCCACTTCTGGTTCAACAGAATTTTGTGAAGGTCAAACCATTGTTTTGACTTCTTCAAATGCTGGAGCATCCAGTTATTTGTGGAAACGCAATAAAGAAAATATCATAGAAAACACACAGGTTATTGTCGTAAAAAAAATGGGCAATTATTCTGTTCAGACTCGTGCTGCTAATGGTTGTTTATCTGACAGTTCAGACAACAACATCTCTGTCAGAGTCAATCCATTACCCGCAACACCCCAAATTAGAGCTTTAGCGGATACTGTTTTTTGTGAAGGTGGAAGTGTAACCTTAGTTTCAACACCGGGTGATAATAGTACTAAATTTGGTTGGAACAGAAATAATGTGGATGATAAAACAGCCATTATTTCAACAATAAAAGTGTCTGGCACAGAATTAGTGAAAAGTTTTGTAACAGATAGTAAAAATTGTAATTCTAATTTATCAAATGCCATTCAGGTTGTTAAAAAGGATAATCCGAAGGCGATAACTATTATTCAAAAAACTCCTTATGCATTATTTGCAAGTTCCGAGAAACCTTCTAATAAGTATATATGGAAGTTAAACAGCAATATATTATCACTGGAAGATTCATCTTACATTAATACAAGAAAAGCAGCAAATGGTGAAGGTAGCTATACAGTAGTCGGCAAGAATATATATAAAATTCGTTCTTCCTCAAATGATTTAATTTGTTTTTCGTCAGAGAGTTTGCCTTATACATATTCATATGAGATTTCAGAAAATAAAGGATTTATAATATATCCTAACCCTTCTAATGGATATTTTTTCTTAGATCGTCTTAATTTCATAACAGAGCCTGAATTTATTGAAATATTTACAATTGATGGAAAATTAGTGTATAGCCAAATCTATAAAAACTTCTTAGTACCAGGTACATTAGACCTAAGTAGTTTAGCCACAGGAAAGTATATCCTCAGAGCAGGAAAAAACCGAGAAATTTCAAAAATGTTAAGCATTTATCGATAGTTAATGTTCATTAAAGACATACTCATGGCATAAAAGTACAATGGTTCTAATTTCTATTTATTTATGCCATGAGTTATATTACCAAATTATATACTAAACTTAACCACGCTCCATACATCATATTAACTCATAATAGTAAAAATCAATTTGCATGATAGCGTTTAAAAAAGCATTACTCATCCCTATTTTAATTAGTTTCAGTAACCTAATTTACAGTCAAATCAAACTAACTTCTCCTCAAAATCGGGCGGTATATCAACGCAATGGTTTTGGGTTTTCTGCCGTTACAGTGGCGGGTTCCTACGATAAACAAGTTGACAAAATTGAAGCTCGCCTTATCCCCGTACAAGCGGGTCAAGGAGCAGATACCGACTTTCAGGACTGGAAAACCATCAAAATATTACCCTTAAATGGTAATTTCAACACGGTTATGTCAGTGAAACAAGGCTGGTATAGGTTAGAAGTTCGTGGTAGTTTGAATGGAACAATAATCGGTGATGTCGTTTCAGTGGACAGAATGGGGGTTGGCGAAGTTTTTGTGATTGCGGGGCAGTCGAATGCGGAGGGCGTTGATGCAGTTTCAGGCGTTTTTATTGATAATGACCGAGTAAATTGCCTTTCTACTTTGAATAATGTTGAAAGTGGTGGAACAGATTACATTTCGTTATCTCCTTTTTCACAATTACAAACGAGTTCAAGAATTGCACCACGTGGTAGAAATGCTTGGTGTTGGGGTAGATTGGGAGAATTATTAGTAAATCGTTTGAATGTTCCAGTTATGTTTTTTAATGTTGCCCTCAACGGAACGACAAGTACGGCTTGGGCGCAAACAGCAAACGGAAATTTTACCATTAACCCCTATATTGGAGGCGTGTATGCCAATAAACTTCCTTATCAAAATATGTCCGATGTATTGAAGTATTTTGTACCAGAATTAGGCATACGTGCTATTTTATGGTGTCAAGGTGAATCTGACAATGCTAATAATACATCTGCTTTCAATCGAGCAGCAGATGAACAAGCGTACATATCAAATATTCAAACGGTTATCAACAAAACCCGTATTGAATCTGGGAAAAGCAATCTTAGTTGGGTTATTTCACTTACTTCATACAATTTGGGCGCAACCGATTCAAAAATCATAAGAGCCCAACAAGCACTGACCCGACAACCAAACGTTATCCAGGGGCCAAGTACCGACGTTATTCAACCTGTTGGCAGACAGGATGGTGTACACTTCACAACGGGGCTGTCTCAATTAGCTGATGCTTGGAATAACTCCTTAAACGATGCTTTTTTTCAAACTTCAATGGCTTATATTCCAGTAGAATATCCTGATTTAGCTTTTGGTTGTGGTGATAATAAGGTAGATGTTACGCTTCCAGATACCGATAAAAATGGGAATAGCTATTTGAATTTTCAGTGGTCAAATAACGGACTCTTTTTTGATAGCGGCATTTTCTCGACACAAAAACAAGTTACCCTAAATGTTGATGGTGGCCGCCAATACTACGCTCGTATGCGTGATGCCTTAGGCAACGTAACCCAAGTGCCAGCTATTTCATTCAAAGGCAGTAATCTTCCTATTTCAACCATCACTGCCACGGGAGCCACTGATTTTTGTGAGGGGAATAAAGCCGTTTTAAAAGCCAATAATGTCGCCAATAATGTCGCAATTTATGAATGGAGTAACGGTAGTAAATCATCCGAAATTACCGTGACTACCTCTGGTACTTATTCCGTAAAAACCATTAGTAATTTTGGTTGTCAAACTGGTTTTTCTACGCCATTGACGATTGTTTCAAAACCAGTTCCACCCAAACCAACCATTACGGCCAATAGTTCAACTATATTCTGTGCGGATTCGAGTGTTGCTTTGCAATCATCCAATCAAGGAGCAACCAACTTTCTTTGGAGCAATGGTTTAACTAATCGGAATATAAAAATCACTACATCGGGCGATATTACGGTGAAAGCTATCAGCGATAAAGGCTGTACGTCCGTAGATTCTGACCCGCTGAAAATAACGGTAAATCCTTTGCCAAGTACGCCAAGCATTTCTCCAAATGGACCAACAACTTTTTGTGCAGATACAAGTGTTGTACTTGAATCATCCAATCAATCAAATCTATCTTATCGTTGGAGTAATGGTTTTACAGCCCCCAAAATTACCGTTAGAAATGCGGGTGATTATTCCGTAAAAACGGTTGATAAAAATGGCTGTATTTCCTTATCTTCCGCTGCCACGAAAATAAAAGTGAATGCTTTACCTCCTACACCAAGTATTTCAAGTACCCGTGACACCGTTTTTTGTCAAGGAGAAAGCACTATTTTACAATCCAGTTTAATGAATGGTAGTTTTCCAACTTGGATAGCAACACAAGATGGAGTAGTTTCAAGATATAATTTTCAGAATTTAAACGTTAACCGAACGGGTTCATTCCGAGCATTCCAAACAGATGCAAATAATTGTAAATCAGGACTTTCAACCGCATTATTTGTAGCAGTCAAGCCTGTTCCTACAAAAATCGCAAACATTGTTAGAGTGAGTCCATATACGATTGCCATTGAAAACCCTAAGTCGAGCACCTACGTTTGGCAATTTAATGAAACTGAACAACCAAGTTATGTCGGAAGTACCATTCGTTTTAATGAAAGTGGAAAATTTAGCGTAACGGCAAAAAATATTTATAAGACCTTATCGTATGGCGATAAAGTTTGTGTATCTGAACCTTCCGACGAGTTTTCTTTTGTCTTATATAATGATAATGGCATGTCTATTTATCCAAATCCAAGCAACGGCGTTATCAACATAGATTCAAAAGTAGATTGGAGAAACTCAACAATTGAGATTTATACCCTATCGGGACAATTCATAAAAAAGGGTTCTGTTAATGTTTTTGATGATGTTAAAAAACTGGATTTGACAGATTTACCCGTAGGGGAGTATATGTTAAGAATCAGGACAGATAATTTTTATACGATTACGAAAAGGATAATCATTAATCGTTGAGGAATGTTTTTAGAAAATTTTCTAATAAACTTAATTCTTCCTTTGGTAATTTTGTTATCTAATAAAAAAGAGAATAATGGAAGATATAAAAAATGTTAGATTGGATGTAAAACGTTCAAAATTTCAAGCAATGGGCGAGGCACGCTGTCCGCAATGTCGTGAAGGTAAGATGTTTAAATATCCTTTTTGGCGGGTAGATAAATTCTCGGAAATGAATGAAAAATGTCCTATTTGTGGATTGAGATTTGAGGTTGAGCCAGGGTTTTGGTATGGTGCAATGTTTGTAAGTTATGCCAATACAGTGGCTTTATTAGTAGTAATGGGCATTGCGGTATTCTACTTTTTCAACGATCCACCAGTACTCTATTATATTATTCCTGTAACAGTTTTATCGTTAATTACAGTACCCTTCAATTTTAGAATATCAAGAGCCGTTTTCTTGCATTTATTTGGCTTTGTGAAGTATAATCCTACGAAATAAGTTAACAACTAATCTTTATGACTCTTCCAAGCGTTTGAAACGCTTGGAAGAGTTTATTTTTTATGTACGAATATTTTCAAAAACTCATTTTCTATTACTACCAACCGCCTACTTCTTATGTTCCTGCGCATAATGCTTACGAAGCATATCTTCCCCAAAATCGTTGGTTAAATCTCTAATTACCGTATGAATATGATTCGCATTATTTTGCGTATTATCGTATTCAAGAAATAATACTGGATTTTGAATTCGGTAATAATGCCCACCATTGCCAATTTTGGCTTCTTTTGCTCCCATCCACGTAAAAGTCAATTTATCTAATCCTGCCTTTTCGATTTTTTCCATAAATTCATTGGCGAAACCGAAAGGATATCTTTCCACGTAAAAACTAATCAGTTTTATCAATTTCTCTTGCTGAGTTTTAGTCATTTCGGTGAAAGAAATACCCGTTTTCAAGGAATCTGACCGCAAAACATGAGCCGAATTACTCGAAAGAATTTCTACGGGGGCTTTATTAGAAAGAATCACTTTTTTGAGTTGTTCCTCTGAAAAAGAATGAAGTAAATCAACTCCTAAAGTCTCTTCTTGCTTAAAAAGTTGCAAGCCCGCTTGAGGATATCCCTCTGGAACAATGGCAGGATTACTCCCTAAAAATAAAGGCGTTCCCGAAATAACTTTACCATTTTCCGAAGAAAAATTCAAGGATACATGATGCCCTTCAATGCGCCAGCCCCATAATTTTTGAGCATCGGGCGTACCAAAAACCGAGAAATAAAATTTACCAGGATGTCTGCGGTTATTTTCGGGAGCAAGATTTTCAATTTGCTTCAGAATGATTTCTAACTGCATAATAGCAAGCGTAGTTTTACTGGCCGATTCGCTCACCGTGGCTTTTACGAGATTGATTGCCGCATTTTTTTGTGCTTCGTTCATGTCTATTAAAGGCAACCCTTTTCTTTCAATTGGCACAAAAAACCAAGTTCTACGCTCGTTGGTATCATAAGGAAACAAGGCTCTGGGCAACGTTTCTTGATCCAACGTTTTTAGAAAAACCTGCGTTGCGGATAGGGCTTTTTCATTGGCATTTTTTTGAGCAAATACCCCAAAACAAGGGAGTAATAAACAGAAGAGAATAAAATTTTTCATGATCAATTGGAAAGGAGTTTTGAATTTGGATACACCCGTAAGTTAAAGATTTTATCATAAAATTTCTACTTTCCTATCATGACTGACCGTCATTCGAACCTTTTAGAAATACATAAAGCCAATGACAGAGAACCAGATAAAAATGCTTATTTTCGATTCACAATTCCACGACTATGCAACAAACCAAACCCATTCGCCTTCAATCTGCCGATGTTTATCGTGGATTTGTCATGTTATTGATGATGGCTGAAGTTTTACAATTTCATAAAATCTCCGAAGCGTTGCCCGAAAGTAGTTTTTGGCAATTTATGGCGTTTAATCAAGAACACGTGGAATGGATTGGTTGCTCACTTCACGATTTAATTCAGCCTTCTTTTTCATTTTTGGTGGGGGTGGTTTTGCCCTACTCTATTTCCAATCGCAAAAATAAAGGGGAAGCTTTTGGAAAATTAGTAGGTCATGCGGCTTGGCGGTCCTTGATTTTGATTTTGTTGGGAATATTCCTGCGTTCGCAAGGAAAAAATATGACCTATTTTACCTTTGAAGATACTCTTTCTCAGATTGGATTAGGCTACACTTTTCTATTCATTTTAGGCTTCCAATCATTCAGAATACAATTATTGGTATTCATTTTACTGGTCGTTGGCTATTGGGTTGCCTTCATTTTTTATCCCTTCCCTCCTACCAATTTTAATTACGAAGCCGTTGGAGTTGCCAAAGATTGGGGGCATCTCCAACATGGTTTTGCCGCTCATTGGAACAAAAACAGTAATCTCGCTTGGGGGTTTGATACGTGGTTTTTGAATTTTTTCCCCCGAGAAAACCCTTTCATTTTCAACCTTGGAGGGTATGCCACGCTGAGTTTTATTCCAACGCTTGCTACGATGATTTTAGGATTGTTGGCAGGAAATATTTTAATTTCTCAAAAATCTGATAATCGGAAACTTAGACTATTTTTGATCTGTGGAATTGCTGGATTATTGATGGGGTTATTCTTGAATTATACAGGAATTTGTCCTAACGTAAAACGCATTTGGACACCCACATGGGTCATTTTTAGTGGTGGTTGGTGCTTTTTATTGATGGCTCTTTTTTATTATGTAATTGATATGCAACAAAAGCAAGAATGGGGCTATTGGTTGATGATTATCGGAATGAATTCAATTGCAGCATACATTTTTGCCCATACCATTGATGGCTATATTTCAAAAGCCTTGCACACCCATTTGGGAGAAAATTATGATACTATTTTTGGCATTCCGTACCGAACCCTCGTACACGGAACATTAATTTTACTCTTTGAATGGTTAATTTTGAACTGGATGTATAAAAAGAAGATTTTTATCAGGATTTGACCTTAACTTCCACAATTTCAGCAATGGCTTCTCTGGCTTCTTCCACGACAGCTTCGGGCGTTTTATTGGCTCTTTCAATGGCGGGAAGTACCGTCCAAACAAGATTTTGAAAACTTACTAAAGGAAAATATCCCTTCGGATTCAACTTATTTACGTTTTCAATTGCCACGGGAACAATCAACGCATTAGGGGCTTTTTTCATTAAAATAGCAATTCCTCCTACTGAAAATGGTTTCATCGTACCCGTGCGTGAGCGAGTTCCTTCGGGAAAAATACAGGCTGAAAAGTTGGCTTGCTCTATCAATTTGCCCAATTTAGCAATTTCAACGACTGCTTGCTTTCCATCTTCACGGTCAATTAAAGCGGATCCACTTTTATTCAAATTATAAGAAATGGAAGGAATTCCTTTCGATAATTCTTGCTTAGAAACGAAGACGGGAAAGTTTTTTCGGAGATACCAAATCATCCCAATAATATCAAACATACTTTGATGATTTGCCACAAAAATGATGGGGCGGTCAGTGGGTAATTTAGTTTTTTCAACAAATTTCAAACCCGTTCCCAAAATTCTTACGCCATGTAGCAAAAAGAAATTCATGATATGCACTAATTTCTGATGCGTTCGCCGTCCAAAAAGCTCAAAAAAGATAATTTGCAAAGGGTGAAAAATCAATAATATCAGCAAGAAATACACCAAATAAAGCGTACTAAGGAAGTAATCAAGCATTTTTTTCATAAAATTTTTCAGATGCGGTTTAAAGCACTTTTGTGTTGGGATAACGAATCGGTACACAAATTTACAAAACTTTGTTACATCTTGATTTATAAGCAAAAAATGGATGCCAGATTTTTCTGACACCCATTTTTTAAATTACTCAATTAAGACATCATCCATGGCAATATTGGACTTTAAAATAATTACGGAAACTACATTACACCAAAATATTCTTAGCATATTCCACGCATTTTGCCACTTCTTTCACCGCATCCGAACCTTCAGGAACATCATATTCCAATTCGATGGTGGCAGGGAATTTATATTTTTTATTTTTCATCAATTGTAACAGTTCTCTAATCGGCGTATCTCCTTGTCCCCAAGCCAAATTTTGTTTGCCATCAGCGGTACGGTCTTTGATGTGCATACTTGTAATTCTATCGTGTTTAGCTTCAATCAATGCAAACAAAGTTTCCTTCGTATTTTTCCCTCCAACGGCAATGTAATGACCACAATCTAAGTTCATAGAATTGTACGGAGACTGTTCTAAAGCTACATCCCAAAGTGTATCATTTGCCTGTAAATGAGCGTGATAGCCAATATATACTTTATGTTTTGCACCTAAATCTCCTAATCTCTGCGTTTGTTTTGTATCCGTAGGGATTTCGATGGTTACCGAAGTTGCTCCTAAAGCCTTAGCCGCATTTAGTGCATATTCCACTTCTATATCCGAATTATTGGCTCCCAAAGCATTGGGTTTGAAGGCATAAATAGAAACGCCAGCATCGTTAAATTTCTTCCGAATTTCTTTGAATTTATCCATCGAAGCGGTTGCTCGCCATTCGGCTACTTTCTTATTGTAATCAGCCATTTGGGCTTTCTGCTCATCCGTAAGCTGAGGACGTTGCATAGGAGGTTGCCCTGCTTTTGGCGGAGGTCCCATTCTGAATGGATTTGGATTTTTTGGTTTTCCAGCAAACTCTTCGGCAGGGTCGCCCATCATTTCAATGGCACTAATATTGGCATCGATACAAAACTTCAATAATTGATCAATATCATGGGGCATACTTCTAAATGAGTAAGTAATTGCACCAATTTGAATACCCGCAAATTTTGAATTCGGTTTATTAAAACTCAAAACGCTTGAATTTTTAGCAAAAATCGAATCTCTGCTCAATATTAATCCGAGGGTCGTTATGGGAATTATGGACATAAAACCACGACGAGAAATTTCATTTTTCATATATATATTTTTGATTAGTTTACTTCACTACTTTTAAATTCAATACCAGAAAGCGACATTACGATTTGCGTTTCTTTTACTTTATCGTTTTTAAAGACTAAATACACATCATGTTGTCCAAGATTGGCGGGAATTGCTACTTTTAATTTAGTATTTCCCATGTTTCTACGGGCCGCTGGATCAGGAGCGGGTGCAGGTGCGGCAGGTTGCCCAGTGGTAGATGCAACAGGAGCAGGAGCCGTTGGCGGAGCAGCGGCGGCTGGCGGACCCATTCTGACTTCTTTGGGTTCAATTTTCTCACTCTGACCGATTAATTTTCCCGTTGGCGAGTCTAATCTTACCTCAACGATTCCGCCCGAAGCGCCCACTCGTGTTTGCGCTTGAGCCGTAACTTCCACTTCGCTAATTCCGTTCAAATCAATGTTAGCATATCCTAAATATGAATCATTCCCAATCATTGAAAAAGACCTCATAGGCGTAATCATCAATTGCGTTCCCTTTGATTTATCCGCTAATTCAGGATTTAAAATGGCATTTCTCAACACAATCAAGTCTTCGGTTGCCAACGATTTCATACCTTTTGTGCCTTTATCTTTGTAAGCCGCTCTCAAAATATATGACCCGTTTGGTTTTTGTCCTTCAGGAATTTTTGTGGCATAACTTCCTTGTGTAGGTAAAGATTTTGCCGTAACAGGTTCGTTAATATTCAGAATATATTGAACAATAATATTGGCTTCAGCTTGTGAAATTTGGGGATGAGCCGCCATCATGTGTTCGCCCCAAACGCCTCCACCGCCAGCAATAACCTTTTTTGAAAGATTTTCAACCGCTTTGGCATCGCCTTTATACTTATTGGCAACATCTTGATAACTTGGTCCAACGGATTTTTTATCAATAATATGACAAGATTTACAGTCATTTTTACCAAGCATTCTTTCGCCCATTGAAGCAAAAGCCGACGCATCAACGCCTCTGTGATTTTGGGAAGCTTCAATTTTATCATAACCAATTGGCATATAATCAATGCTCACTGCTACTTGTTCGGGTTTAATTTTTCCACTTGATAAATCGCCATCTTCTTTATCGGCAACATTTACTTCATATTCAATCGGTTTGTTCGGAAAGTAGAAAGTTTTATTACCTTTTTTGATATTAAAAGCCACCGATGGAGATTCATTACCCGCTTTTACTTCCAACATTTCGCTATTTTCTAAACCTTTGCTGTCTTTTACGGTCAAGGTAATTTCATAAATACCTGGTTTATCAAACGTTACGCTTGGGTTTTCAGTTTTGAAAACTCTTTTGCTCGCTTTGTTTTTTACTTCCCATAAATAGGTCAATTTATCACCGTCATAATCCATTGTACCTTTCGAAGAAAAATTGACTTTCAAAGGCACTGCTCCTGTTAAATTATCGGCTAAAGCCACCACTTTTGGCATCCGATTTCCTCCGTTATATTCCACTTTTACAAGTCGGGCATTGTCATTTCCTTTAAACCAAGCCGAACCATATTCCAGCACGTACAAATCACCATCGGGAGCAAAATCCATATCAATGGCGCTACCAAAATCAGTATTTGGCATAAAGCGTTCCATTGATTTATAGTTGCCATTTTCATCCATCGTAACTGCCATAATCCACCCTCTCATAAATTCAGTAATGAGCCATTTTCCTTCGTAATAACTTGGAAAAATACGCTTGCCAATCGGAAAATCTGATTTACGGAAAACGGGGCCGCCAGTAGCGCTTCTTCCCGAACTTCCCACCAAAGGAAATTCTTCAGAAATACCGTAAGGATACCAAATAAAGGCTTTTTGAGCGGGCGGCAATTGTTTCAAACCTGTATTGTTGGGCGAATCATTAATTGAATTCAACGGGTCAAATACTGAATTTGGGCGAACTTTTTTTGCTTCAAAATCCCAATCAGTATACGCTTTGTTATCCCCAATAAAATAAGGCCAACCGAAGTTTCCTGCCTTTTTTGCTTGGTTAAATTCATCGTAACCCCTTGGTCCTTGGTCGCCATCATTTGAGGCATCAGGGCCTACTTCACCCCAATATAAATATCCCGTTTTGCTATCTATGGTCGGGCGCCACGGATTGCGATGCCCCATGGTATAAATTTCTTTTTTTACTAAACCGTCCCCTTTATTAGGTAACGTTTCGTATAAATTTCCCTTCGGAATTGTGTATGACGCATCCGCTTGAGGTGTAATTCTCAAAATTTTACCCGTCAAACTGTTGGTATTACCCGCCCCTCTTTGGTCATCCCAATATTGCCAACCTTTACGTTCGTCTAAGTTTGCGTAACCGTCCGAACCACTGTTTGAAGTATTGTTTCCAATGGTCAAATATAGATTGCCCGATTTATCGAAAACCATTCCACCGCCTGTATGGCAACATTCTTCACGTTGCGTAGGTACTTCAAGCACTACTTTTTTAGAGTTTTCAACCAATTCTTCGCCCTTTAATTCCCAGCGAGCCAGTACGTGTTGTGTTTTTGCAGTATCTGCATAATACATATAAATCCAATGGTTTTTCTCGAAATTTGGGTCATGT
The DNA here is from genome assembly GCF_964672035.1 of Arcicella sp. Lineage (NCBI taxonomy): Bacteria > Pseudomonadati > Bacteroidota > Cytophagia > Cytophagales > Flectobacillaceae > Arcicella > Arcicella sp. The sequence continues at coordinate 35,412 of NZ_CBABQS010000001.1, read as the reverse complement.
ACCAAGCCCATCAAGCCTTCTTCGGCTTCTCGCTTTTGTCCTTTGGCGTTAGTATATTTTGTATTGACGGGAATGGTTGCGAGGGTTTTGATAGCGCCCGTATTGGGATCATATTGTTTCAAAGCACCTTTACGTTCGATAAACAAAACTCGTCCGTCTTTCAACAAAGTCATTTCCAACGGTTCGTCCAATTTATCACCTAAAATAACCTTCGTAAAACGGTTTTCTTCGGGAGCATTTTGAGCTAAAAGATTGGAATTATTCTTTGTTAAAAAGAAGAGAAGACAGATTATGGATAAATAAAACTTAAAATGGTAAGTTTTGTAATTTGGCGAATTCACTTTCATAATTATACGTTTTTTTATGTTAAAAGTACGAAAAATACTAAAATATCCTTGTAAAAATAGTTTATATTCGACAGTCAGGGATTTTTTTTCGATTGTTAGGCATTTTTAAAGGATTCTTAGGTTTACAGTATTACCCGAAATTCTCTTCGTAAAATTTTGAGCTAAACTTAGTTTGACGAGGGGATACAAATACTTAGTGCGTGTCTGTCACCTTAAAGTGTTACCTTTGTGACAAATATTTACCAATAATTTTATGACATTTCAATCGCTTGGCTTATCAGAATCAATCTTAAAAGCTGTTACTGAACAGCAATATACGGAGCCATATCCCATCCAAATTCAAGCGATTCCTGCTATTTTGGAAGGTCAAAGTGTCTTGGGAATTGCACAAACAGGTTCTGGAAAAACTGCCAGTTTTGTCTTGCCAATCTTAGAGTTATTTCAACATAAAAAAACGACCAGAAACCTGCATTTAAAGGTTTTGATTCTCGTTCCAACTCGTGAATTGGCCGTTCAGATTGGGGAAGTTATTGCGGGATTTAGCAAATATTTAACCATTCCAGTCAAGCATAATGCGGTGTTTGGGGGCGTTACGCTCAACCAGCAAATGATGACCTTGAAAAATACCGAAATCTTGGTGGCTACGCCTGGGCGTTTATTGGAATTGGTGTCAACGCAATCGGTAAATCTGGCTAAAATTGAAGTATTAGTCTTGGACGAAGCCGACAAAATGTTGGATTTAAATTTTCAAGAAGAAGTCAACCAACTTTTTGCGTTGTTGCCCGCCAAACGTCAAAATATTCTATTTTCTGCCACTTTAGATACGGAAAGTAAACTCATTCAGGAAGTGCTTTTGTGTAATCCTGTCCGAATTGAAGTAGAAGCGGAGGCAAAAAATACGGATTTAATCAAGCAATCTGCCTACAGAGTTTCACCCGAAAAGAAAGGGCCTTTATTGCGTTATTTGATTAAAAATAAAGAAATGAAGCAGGTTTTAGTTTTCGTTTCTTCGGTCAGAACGGCCGATAATTTAACCGATAAATTACAGAAAAATGGCATTGAAGCGATGGCAATTCATAGTAAGAAAAGCCAAAGTGCCAGAACGGAAGCCTTAAATCGTTTCAAAAAAGGGAAAACCAACGTTTTGGTCGCCACTGATTTAGCTTCGAGAGGAATTGATATTCAGTTTTTGCCCTTTGTGGTAAATTACGAATTGCCCCGTTCGCCTAAAGATTACGTCCATCGTATCGGGCGTACAGGACGAGCAGAAGCATCGGGCGAAGCCATTTCATTAATCATTCCAGAAGAAGAACATCATTTTAAAATTATTCAGAAAAAGATGGGTAAACCAATACAAATGATTGACTCTGAAGGATTTTTGTTATCAGGAATGTAAGCAGTGTGGGATAGTGTAGAATTTATTGCTCACAAATCAAAATTAAATATATTTCTTACGACCGTATTATTTTTTGATAGCTGTCTTCAAATTGATATTTTGAACATACTAAAAAAATAATACCCATGAATATTAAACGAGTTTTCGGAACACTATTAACCTTATTAGTCATCGTAGCATTAGTATATGCGGGCATAATATTCATGGATAAATCAGGGGGAAAAACCGACATCAAAACGATACTTTTATGTAGTGTTTTGGGCTCTTTGTTTTTCTTTTCGGGCATTAGATTAGTTTCTGGCATTAGAGATGAAGCATAAACTATTACCTTTCTAAGCAACGTAAAGAGCTTTTTTCTGAATAAAAACTGGCTCTTGATGCGGTTGAATCACTAAAACATCAATTGGACCACCAACCGTTTTTTCTTTTTGTTGAAAACGCATGGTGTCAATCGTTGTTTTGACGGCATAAACTCCGAAATCAACCGCATCTTGCAAAGTCATAAAATTCCATGGAATAGCATTATCGGCCAATTCCGTCCATTCATCGCCTCGCTGCATTTTGACGGTCAAAAGTATGCGAGAAAGCACTTCAATTTCTCCGCCCCAATTTGCCCCATTAATAATACTTTCATTCTCAAAATTTGACCTTCTATAACTCTTTTCGGCAAGGGCGATGGAGTAAGTATGTGGTACTGAAATACTGTTTTCCATTTTATAACCTACTAAATAAAAATGGGTTACGGGGTAATTAAACTTTACTCCAAAGAACATAATTAATCGTCCTGGAATTTCGTCGATGGTGGTATTTTCATCAATATTTTCTTGGACGAATTGATTAATAAATCCACATATATTGACTTGATTGACATATACTTCCCCAAAAATACCAAGTCCAAATTTATTGGCTAATGAAAATATTTTTGTGTAAGAATCAGACGTTGTGATTGAATTATGTTGGTCGCCCGTTTGGGTTTTGTCCGTCCAATTTAAGGTAAGTCGGCTATCGCCAGCCAATACAATTCCTTCTGGAACGTAAACCGTGATGATTAATGACATGGTTGGGGGTTGTTAGTGGTTATGGAAATTGCGTATTTATTTTCCCTCAATCCACAATCGCTTGATAAACCAAATTCTCGAATTTATCATACAATTCTTTTTGGTGCGTACTTGGATAAATTTGGGTCATTAATACGGCTATCACTTGTTCTTTTGGGTCAATCCAGAAGACTGTGTTATAAAGTCCGCCCCATCCCAAACGCCCAATTGAACCCAATTTATGATAAGAACTCTGTTGCACCTCAACTGAAAATCCTAAGCCAAATTTTGTACCGGCGGTATTGATGGCAAGGTCGCCAATTTGATTATTGCTCATGGCTTCAATGCTTTTTCTACCCAAAATTCGAGTGCCATTTAGCGTGCCTCCATTCAAAATCATCTGCATAAATTTCATATAATCAGCGGCTGTTCCAGATAAACCACTACCCCCCGAAAAGTATGCTTTAGCCCCACGAGTAGGGAAATACAGATTTTTTGCTTGAGGAAAAGGCATCGCATTCAACAAGTTTCCGTTGATTTCGGTATAAACACTCACCACACGATTTTCTTCGCTTTCGGGTCTAAAAAAGTGCGTATCTTTCATGTCCAAAGGCTTCAAAATACGTTCTTCACAAAAATCTGAAAGGGTTTTTCCCGATATGATTTCTACCAAATATCCCGCCACGTCAATTCCTAAACCATACGTCCATTTTGTGCCAGGAGCGTGCAGTAGGGGCTGTTTTGCCAATATTTTCATTTTATCGCCAATGGTGGCACTTTCCATATTTGCTCCATCAGGAATTTTAGCTTTGCCATAAATTACGCCCGAAATTTTTGTATTCGTAAAACCATAACCAATACCAGAAGTATGCGAGAGTAACTGTCGAATGGTGATTTCGGAAGGTGAAGGTTCGGAAGTAAAAGTGGAATCTTTGGCGTTTACTTCTTTCAAAACCACTGGACTTTTGAACTCAGGAATGTATTTAGAAATGGGGTCTTCCAAAGTACATTTTCCTTCTTCCAACAAAATCATAATAGCAGTCGTTACGATGGGTTTAGTCATGGATGCTAACCTAAAAATATCATCCACTTTCATATCTTGTTTATTGATGCCACTCGTGCCAAGATGCGTTGAATAAACGATTTTTCCTTTACGAGCCACCATCGCAACCGCTCCAGGAATCCATTTTTTATCCAAATGGTCTTGCAAATGAGCATCAATACGTTTGAGCCGGTCGGTAGAAATTCCTACACTTTCGGGACTTGCAACAGTCAAATCATTGACCGTTTTTTGAGCGAATAAATTAAAACTTACAAAAAGTAAAAAGCCTACAATAAATCTATTTTTCATGTCTGAATGTTTAAGTTTTATTTTTTCTTGAAGGTAGGAATTTTTTGTGAGAAAATGGATTGGAATATTTTTGGAGGTTTTTTGGGATGTTGTTTGGGTAACAGTAGATAATGATAAGTATTATTTAATTGCTAATATTTTTGCCTTTTTCTGGTATTTACAAACAAAAAAAACATCCCGAAAATTTTAAACTTTCGGGATGTTAATAGTTTACCACTTCCGCTTATAAGTAGTATAATCCTTCCTCGGACCTTCCTTCTTTTTTGGATTTGGGTTTACGTCTCCTAATAATTGTTGGGCTAAATCTGGTCTTTTTAGTTTTGTCAAACGCTCTCTAATCCAGCTTTTGAATTCATTTTTATACCAAAAGAAATAATTATTTTGATTCTGTTTTTCTTCCTTGGTTTTTGCCGTATGTACGGGTTGTAAGGTGTATGGATGCACACCCGTGTAGTAGATCACCTCCGCAACCGTCATGGGTGTGGGCGTAAAATCCTGAACTTGCTCTAATCTGAACCCTAAATCTTTGGTTTCTGCCGCCAAATTTGCCATATCTTGCTCCTCACAACCAGGGTGCGAACTGATAAAATACGGAATCAAAGGTTGGTTCAATCCGTGCTTTTCTTGAATTTTATCGTACTTCTCCTTGAATTTTCTAAAATACTTAAATCCCGGTTTACGCATGATTTTCAACGTAGCATCGGAAGTATGTTCGGGGGCAACTTTCAATCTTCCCGATACGTGACGGGTAACCAATTGCTCCATGTATTCATCGTGATTCCCGTCTTGGTTATTCTTGTTGAAATCGTCCACCAAAAGGTCATATCTAACGCCAGAACCCACAAATGCCTTTTTTATTTCTGGTAAAGCATCTACTTTTCGGTAAATATTGGTCAAAGGCTTATGCGAAGTATCCAAATTTGAACATATCACCGGATTAATACAACTCGGTGCTTGACATCTTGCACAGATAGATTCGTCCTTGCCTTTCATGCGGTACATATTGGCAGAAGGACCACCCAAATCGGAAATATATCCCTTAAATTCAGGGTGTTCCGTGATTTGTTTGACCTCCTTCATGATTGATTCTTCGGAGCGAGAAGCCACAAATTTGCCTTGGTGAGCCGAAATCGTGCAGAAGCTACAACCGCCAAAACAGCCTCGGTGCATATTGACCGAAAACTTAATCATTTCGTAGGCAGGAATCGGTCCACGATTTTTGTATTTTGGGTGGGGCATTCGAGTATAAGGCAAATCAAATGATTTATCCATTTCCTCTTCGTCCATCGTTTTGAAGGGCGGATTGATAACTAATGTTTTATCACCCACTTTTTGCAAAATCCTGTTAGCTTGCCACTTATTCGATTCCACCTCCACAATCTTGAAATTTGCCGCATATTTCATTTTATCGTTTAGACAAACATCGTGACTCGACAACTCAACGGTTTCCCAAGTTTCATGGGCTGAAACGGGTTTTTCATCCAAATAAGCAATCTGATTTACGTTTCTAACTTCATTCAAAGGCACGCCACTTTTTACCAATCTCAAAATGTCTCGCAAGGGTTGTTCGCCCATGCCATACACGAGCATATCCGCCCCCGAATCTTCCAAAATGGTAGGCATTAATTGGTCTTTCCAATAGTCGTAATGAGTCACACGGCGTAATGAAGCCTCAATTCCACCTAAGAGGACGGGAACATCGGGATAAATTTCTTTCAGAATTTTGGTATAAACCGTTGAGGCATAATCGGGTCTGAAACCTGCTTCACCGCCTGGCGTATAACTATCGTTTGAACGCAATCTTTTATTGGCGGTATAATGATTCACCATCGAATCCATACAACCAGCCGTTACGCCAAAAAAGTATTTGGGTTTACCCATTTTCTTGAAATCACGAAGGTCGTCACGCCAGTTGGGTTGTGGAATAATTCCGACCCTAAAGCCCTCACTTTCAATGATTCGCCCAATTACCGCCGTACCAAAAGAAGGGTGATCCACGTAGGCATCTCCCGAAATCAGTATGACATCTAATTGTTCCCAGCCCCGCTGTTCAACTTCTTTCTTGGTAATTGGTAACCAACTCGTAATTGGTCTTTCTCTAACTGTAATCATATTTTTGTAGCTTATAGCCGTTGGCGATTAGCTTTGGGCTTTAGATAAGCAATTTTATTAGTACAAAATTAACAGATGTAAAGGGTTGATTTTTACTATCTTGAAAATATATGTAGGAGAATAACGCTTTGCAACGATGGTTTGTTCAGTTTGTAAAATGTACTAACTTATGTCTTTCATTATTTACCGTTAATCTGAAAACGTCTGGTCTTGAATAATGCCCTGATGGGTCAAAATTCTGCCTTTCCTTTCTTACTTCATTCAAATCAATGGTGGTAGTTACCACAATTTCTTGCTCAATAATTGGCTCAATAATCCAAGTACCATCTGGTGCAGCTAAACAAGAACCACCATTACTAAGAAATTCTGAAGCATTTTGCTTAATTAATTCATGATGAGGGATGTCATTGCCAACATCAGTTTTTCGCATCAAACCAGAGACGGATATTACATACATACGGTTTTCGAGGGCAATATGGCGGGTTAAATCAATGGTATTTCGGACGTTGCCAGGCCAAACCGCTACATGAAGGTTTTCACCTTGTGCGTACAAAGTAGTGCGGGCAAGAGGCATCCAATTCTCCCAACAATTCAATCCTCCAACGGTGAAACCTTCTAAGGAATGTACTTTCAAGCCATTCCCATCGCCAATGCTCCAAGCCAATCTTTCTTCGTAAGTAGGCATCAGTTTTCGATGTATGGATTGGATGATACCTTCAGAATCAATATAAACTAAACTGCAATAAATACTGTGTCCACCACGGTCAGATGCCCTTTCGGCACAGCCCAAATAAACGGCAATTTTCAAGTGTTTTGCCAAAGCACAGATACTCATTAAATCCCCCTGTTCAACACAAACTGCTTCCTTTAAATAATGAGCAAATATTTCTTTTTGTGTCGTGTCATTGAATCTTGACGCTTCGGTCGAATCTAACCAGAAAGGGTATCCTGGCAATAAAGTTTCTCCGAAACACACTAAATTAGCTTTTTGAAAAGAGGCTTCTTGAATGGCAGATTTGACTTTCTCAATAGTTTGTTTTTTGTTCAGCCAAACAGGAGCTATTTGAGCAAGGGCAACGTTTAAGGTCTCTTTCATTTGGGCGTTTTTTGTGATTTCTTGTTTTACTTTAAAGCATTAAATATACCTAATTCATCATCGAAATTAACATAAATTTAGCATAGATTTTAATCAATTGGAAATAGATACAATCTTTAAATCTATGTTGATAAACTTTCTTCAACTCATGATAAGTACTTAACTTAATGTCAAAAAAAATATGTAAATTTTGAAATTATTAACTCAAAATAAACTCAACAACTATGAAAAATCTTTGCATTTTATTAATTTTTATTTCTTTTACCATTCAAGCAAAACCCGTCCGTGTGGGTATTGCAGGAATGACTCATGCTCACGTAGGGCAAGTTTTTGATTGCATCGGCAAACAGGAAGACGTTGAAATCGTGGGTTTTGCCGAACCTAATAAAGTGTTAGCCATGCGATTATTGAAAGAACATAAGCTACCCGAATCGCTTTGGTTTGCTACCTTGGATGAACTCATCGCCAAGACAAAACCAGAAGCAGTTTGTGCTTTCAATTCAATTTTTGAACATTTGGAAGTGGTGAAAACTTGCGCTCCAAAAGGCATTCATGTGATGGTTGAAAAACCATTAGCCGTCAATAATGACCATTTGAATCAAATGAAAGCTTTGGTAAAAAAGCATAATATCCAATTATTAACCAATTTTGAAACCACTTGGTATTCCTCGCACGCAAAGGCTTGGGAGCTGGTGAAAACTGAGAAAAGTTTAGGTACCATTCGGAAAGTAGTGATTATGGACGGACACCGTGGACCGATTGAAATTGGCTGTAAACCAGAATTTACGGATTGGCTAACCGACCCGATTCAAAATGGTGGAGGTGCTTTGGTTGATTTTGGGTGTTACGGTGCCGACATTATGACTTGGCTCATGGACGGACAAAAACCAATTTCTGTTACCGCCGTTACCCAACAATTGAAACCGGAAATCTATCCAAAAGTGGACGATGAAGCCAGTATTATTCTGACCTATCCAACGTGCCAAGCCATCATTCAAGCTTCTTGGAATTGGCCTTTTGATAGAAAAGACACCGAAATATACGGAACGAAAGGCATTCTGATTGCCAATAAAGAAAATAAAATGAAACACGTCATTGGCGATAGATTTGGCAAAGAAACAATGATTGATTTAGCACCTCTACCTCACGAAAGAGCCAATGTTTTTGCTTATTTAGCAGCGGTGGTTACGGGTAAAATAAATCCCGAAAAAGACCTTTCTTCTTTGCCAGTGAATGAAATTGTGGTAGAAATTTTGTCGGCAGCCAAAGAATCTGCCAAAAGTGGAAAGACGATTTATTTGAAGTGAAACATTTAGAGAACGCAGGCTGGGTTCCAAACCCAGCCTGCGTTAAGTTAGCAAATTAATGGCAGTTTTAAGAAAAATAATTTTGCGTCTTTGCTTCTTTGCAGTAATAATAAAACAAAATCCCCTAATTTTACACCCCAAAATCATCAACAAAATTCATGCAAAAATTCCTTCCTTTATTCCCGCTAAACTTAGTTGCTTTCCCCTTGGAAGACCTCAATCTTCACATTTTTGAACAACGTTATCGAGATTTGATTAATGAGTGTTTGGACGAAGGGAAAACCTTCGGCGTTCCTGTTTTTTTGGACGGGAAAATGCCCGGTTTTGGAACGGAAGTAAAAATCATAAAACTCTCCAAAAAATACGATGACGGACGGATGGATATTCGTACCCAAGGTATAAGAGCATTCAGAATCTTAGATTTTCAGAATCCTGTGGAGATGAAATTATATGCGGGTGGTCTGGTAGAATTATTACCCGAACCAGAAATTAGTCCGTCTGTAATGATTGGATTGACCCAAAGAGTAGCCACCCTTTATGAATATTTAGGCGAAGAAAACACCTTCGACCCCGATAAACCACAGCCTTATTCTTACCAAATTGCCCATAAAATTGGTTTATCGCAAGAACAAGAATATAGTTTACTAAAAATGCCAACGGAAGCCGAACGGCAAGGTTTTTTGATTCAACATTTAGAAAGAATTATTCCCATTTTGCAAGAAGTAGAAAAGACCAAAGAACGCATAAAGTTGAACGGACATTTTAAAAATCTTGACCCTTTAAGTTTTTAGAAAATACAAAAATGAAGGAAATTAGAGCCATTATTGATACTTACAATTCAATTAATAAACAAAAAACAAGGGCAGCTTTGGCAACGGTTGTACGAGTAGAAGGCTCGTCGTATCGACGCACTGGCGCAAGGATGTTGGTGATGGATGACGGTCTCTGGGTGGGCGGTATCAGTGGCGGTTGTTTGGAAGGTGATGCTTTGAAAAGAGCCAGATTTGCCATTGCCCGTTCAGAATCTACCTTAATTACTTACGATACAACCGAAGATGATGAGCACCAAATCGGGGTAGGATTGGGTTGTAATGGCATTATTGATGTACTTTTCACGCCATTAGATTACGAAAACAACAAAAATCCTGTCGAAATGCTAAAGTCTTGCATGAAATCGAGGCGAAAAACACACGTCTTGGTCACAATTACGGGCTTGAAAAATATTCGTTTTGATAACCTAAAATCAGGCGATGTAATTGAATACGATGGACTGGAAAGTTTGCATAATATTCAAGATGAAAAATTGAAATTGAGCGTAAACCAAGCCATTGAAAATCAGATAATTATTGGGAAATCTGCTCCCATAAAATTAGCCGTTGAACAGGCAGGGAAAATGGAGATTTTTATTGAAATTTTACCTCCCGAAATTCACTTGGTTTTGATGGGAAACCAATACGACGTTTACCCACTTACGAGATTGGTGAAAGAAATGGGCTGGCGAGTGACTATCGTGGCAAATCCCTTGAAAGTAAACAGTAAAATCTCAAGCATTGCCGATGAGATTGTCCTTCCCGAAAATTTTACGGATATCCTTTTTGACAGTCATACAGCCATCGTATTGATGTCGCACGATTATAAAACGGATAAATACAATCTGCCCAAAGCCTTAAAAACTGACTCGCCTTTCATTGGAATGTTGGGACCTAAAGTTCGTTCGGAGAAAATTTTTATAGAATTAGCCAACGAAGGACTTCCAATTTCGGAAAATAATTTCGAGCGAATTCATGCGCCCGTTGGTTTGGATATTGGAGCGGTTTCGCCCGAAGAAATTGCCCTTTCACTTATCGCTGAAGTGAGAGCCTCCTTTTCAAAACGTGAAGGCAATTTTTTAAGACTTCGTCAAAGTACAATTCACGAGAGAGATAATAGTATTTCTCTACCTTAATTTTAATTATCAATTTTCAACTTCCCGAAAGTTTAACCCACAATGGAATTGTTTCGGGAAGTTCTAATTCTGATAAATCATGTTATTCTCTCTATAAATCTGTTAAATCCCTATTCCACTGTGACCTATTAAGGTATTTTAAAAAGTTTTTAGCCGTATCGTACGTTTGTTTATTTATCCAAGTCTGTGGTGAAGTCATCGAATCAATCCCAATGATTGGCATCGGGCGTTTTCCAAGGTTCTTGAAGATTTACCGTTTGGGAGAGTTTCGTTATTTTTTTGATAGCTCCATCCAAACTTAATAACGACGGAATTGGCAAGAGTGGAATTAATCCTTTGTAGTTTTTAATCTTTCCATTGATCATCAATATACTTTTTCCTTCATCGTAAGTTGGGAAATTTTACAAGCCAAATTCACGAATTAATTCATAGATTTTATCCTGCGTAAGGCCCACCCCAAGTGCCACCCATATCTAAATAAAATCCGTCAAATTGTTGTGGATGCACTCTTCCTCCGATTCTTTCACGAGCTTCAAGTAGCTTTACAGTTTTGCCTGCTTTTAACTAATTGATGAATAGGCGTTAATCCTGCATATCCGCCATCGACAATAATCTAATCAAAATCTTTTGCCATCTTTTAGCAATATTTAATGAAATAGTTTAAATTTATACTGAAAATAGTTGAAACTAATTCAGGATCAAAATGGCATTAAGTATCATCTAAGTATTGATAAATTTGTGTAGCTTTGTCTATAAACTAAATAGAATAGCCAAACGTACAATTAATTTTTGGATAATATTTTTCTAAAAAATATCAACACTGAATTATGATTTCTAAAAAAGCAAAATATGCCCTAAAAGCCCTAAAAGTATTGGCTCGTGGGTATGAAAAAGGTCCATTATTAATTTCAAATATTGCTGAAACCGAAAACATTCCTAAGAAATTCTTGGAAGCAATACTGCTCGAATTACGTAATCACGGAATTCTGCAAAGTCAAAAAGGAAAGGGTGGGGGATATTATTTAAGAATTCCACCCGAACAAGTAACATTTGCTAAGATTATTCGCATTGTAGATGGGCCAATTGCCCCAACCTTGTGCGTTTCACTCCACTTTTACGGAAAGTGTGATGATTGTGCCAATGAAGAAACTTGTTCACTTCGTAATGTAATGGAACAATGGAGAGATGCCAATTTGGTAGTATTAGAACAAAAAACATTAATGGATTTAATTTAAAAATTTCGGTAAAGGCTCCACTCCAACACAAGCCTTGCTTGAACAATCCTCCAGAAATTATGAAATAGTTAAATAATTAGTGTAGTCAGTTATTTAACTATTTCATTTACTTAACTTTGATAAAATCTAAACAAAATACAACATTTCCCTTTTATTTTACAATAATTAATTATTCATCTTTCTTGCGATGAAGTTTTAAACATTTACGAACCAATATAATAATAAGCTTTAATTAACCATTAATTAGTATTTATTAGCATATCATTCTTTTAAAACAATCAACCCTTTATCTCCATTCTCCAATGAAAAATTTTTACTCAATTCCTATCAGGAATAGTTTCTTCTTACTCTTTTTCCTGATTTGTTCGGCAACTGCCTTCTCACAAAAAAAAGTCTCTGGCAAAATTACTGATGGAGACAACAGTTCATCACTTCCTGGAGCAACTGTGCAAGTAAAAGGCACAAACCGAGGTGTAACTGCCAATTCTGATGGTGCTTATTCGATAGAAGTACCTGCCAATGCAACGCTCATTTTCTCATCACTTGGTTATACTGCCAAAGAAGTTGCCGTCGGCAACCAATCAACTATCAATATTTCTTTAGCCCAAGATACCAAAGCACTTTCTGAAATTGTGGTAACTGGTTATGGCTCTCAACGCAAGAAAGACATTACGGGTGCCGTTACGGTGGTTAGTGCCAAAGAACTTACGGCTTTGCCTGCTGCCAGTGTAACGCAAATGTTACAAGGCCGTGCGGCAGGGGTAACAGTTGGAAATGACAATTCTCCTGGCGGTGGAACGATGGTTCGTATTCGTGGATTTGGGTCAATCAACAACAATAGCCCACTTTACGTGATTGATGGAGTACCTACACAAGGAACGCTTAATCAAATAAATCCCAATGATATTGAGTCGATGCAAGTGCTGAAAGATGCTTCTGCAGCTTCAATTTATGGCGCAAGGGCCGCTAATGGTGTTGTGATTATTACCACCAAAAGAGGTGGATCGGGTGAGGCAAAAATCACTTTTGATGCCTATACAGGTACACAACAAGTGGGCAAAACCTTAGATTTATTAAATACCAGAGAATTAGGTCAGTTTTATTATGAATCTGAAATTGGTGCTGGTAAAACGCCTGGTACTTCGCCATCGGCACAATACAGGTTCTCACCAACGGGCGAGCAAACTGTTGCTGATTACATTTATCCAAACGTTTATGGGGCGCTTCCTTCAAATTATACTTATACAAATGACATTACTGACCCTAAGTTGGGTGTAACGGCTTTTAACATTACGAAGGCTAATAAAGAAGGTACAGACTGGCAACACGAAATTTTTGGACCCGCCAAAATTTCAAATTTCCAATTAGGAGCAACAGGAGGTACAAAAACAGGAAAATATGCCATTTCTGGAAGTTATTTCAATCAAGAAGGCATCTTGAAATATACCAGCTACAAGCGCTATTCCGTAAGAGCTAATACCGAATTCACAAGAGGGAGATTGACTTTTGGGGAAAACTTCACAGTATCTTACGATGAAAGAGTAGGTGTTCCTGCCGGAAATAATAATGAGAGTAATCCAATTATGTTTGCCATCAGAATCCAACCCATTATCCCCGTTTTTGATATTACCGGTGGCCCTACGGGTTTAGGTGGCGTCAATACTTCTAACTTAAATGGTTTTGCAGGAAGTCGAGGTTCTAACCTTGGAAATGCTCCAAATCCATTGGCGAGGCAGTGGCGTGAGAAAGACAATGTAACTTATGCAACACATATCTTCGGAAATGTCTTTACAGAATTGGCACTTATTCCTGATTTGAAATTCAGAACCAGTCTTGGAATAGAATATAATAACTACAATCTTTCGGCGTATTTTAACCGTGATATCGAAGCGGCAGAGCCTCGTAATGCCAATAGTTTAACAGTTTCTAACAGTTATGACAAGGCAATCACTTGGTACAATACTTTAAATTACAGCAAAAAATTGGGCGATCATAGCTTCAATTTCTTGCTTGGTACAGAGTCGGTTTATACTTACGCCTTCGGTTTTAATGCTGCCCGAAGCAACTATGCTTTTGATGATTTATCGTATCGTTACTTGAATCTTGGCGCAGCAGCGGGTTTGGCAAATGCAGGAGCAGGCCCAACAATTAGTGCTTTATTTTCGCAATTTGGCAAAGTCAATTATTCTTATAAAGACTTTTTATTGGCTGATTTCACCCTTAGACGTGACCGCTCGTCACGAGTAAATGGTATTGGAATATTCCCGGCTTTTTCACTCGGTTTCAGAATGACAGAATTGGACTTCATGAAAAAACTAACTTTCATGGATGATATGAAAATTAGACTTGGTTGGGGTAAAACTGGAAACCAGTTGATTCCTAATGTTTATAATGGCTATACACTCTACTCGCCAGATCCGCTCAATAATGCGTATGACATCAACGGGACCGGAAATTCAATTGCCAATGGTTTTGACTTAACGCAATTTGGAAATCCAAATGGGAAATGGGAAACCAATACCTCAACAAATATTGGTCTTGATATGACGATGTTAAAAAGCAAATTAGAGGTTATTTTGGACGTTTACGACCGTACTACTTCGGATATGCTTACACAAGTACCCATTCCAAAGACGGCAGGAACAGGTTCAATTCCTTACGTGAATATTGGAGAAGTAAATAACAAAGGACTTGATTTGAATGTTACTTTCAGAGATAAAATTGGCGATTTCAGATATACCTTAAGCGGAATGTTTAGTACCTATAAAAATAGAGTTATTAAACTTAATGATGACCCAAATGCTACTGTTTTTGGCTTTTCAACTCGTCTGCCAGCGATTTCAGTTACCAAGGCGGGTTTACCAATTGCCAGTTTCTACGGTTATATTGTTGATGGTGTAATCAAAGATGATGCAGAAGCAGCTGCCGCTCCTAAATTTGGCACATACACACGTGCAGGAACTTTCAAATTCAGAGATGTTAATGGTGATGGTGTAATCACAGCCGCCGATAAAACCATTATTGGTAATCCTCACCCTGATTTTACGTACGGTTTTAACCTTAATTTTGGGTATAAAGCTTTTGATTTAACGGTATTTATTCAAGGTTCGCAAGGAAATCAGATTTTCAATTATTTGAAATACTGGACAGATTTCAATACTTTCCAAGGCAATCGTTCAAAAGATATGTTATATAATTCTTGGAAAAAACCTGGTGATGATGCGTTGTTGCCACGTTTGAATTCACAAGATGGAACAAGTCAGCAAATCTCATCTTATTTTGTGGAAGATGGTTCTTATACTCGTATCAAAAATATCCAATTGACCTATAACTTTCCGGCTTCGATTTTATCAAAAATCAAGTTAAGCTCGGCTCAAATTTATATTCAAGGACAAAACCTTTTCACTTTCACCAAGTATAAAGGCTTAGATCCAGACATCAATTTGAGATCATCAGGAACCGACAATCAGGATATTCACATGGGTATTGACGAAGGAGCTTTTCCGGTAGCAAAATCATATAACGTAGGTCTTAGATTAGGTTTTTAAATAGGGGTTCGCTTGGAGGTGAGGTATTTGTTTACTTAACCCATTGCTTATCAATATTTTAAAATACATTAAATCATTTTTTATAATTTTGAATAAAATGAAAAAAATACTAATTATAGCATTAGTCGGAATTACGTTTTCTTGTTCAGATTCGTTTTTCGACATACAGCCACAGGGTGCTGCATCCTTGGTTTCATTAAGTAATAAAAATGGCGTAAATGCACTCCTAATCGGTGCGTACTCATTAATGGATGGTGTGGGCGCTGGTAACACAGGTCGCCAATCAACCATCTCAAACTATGTTTTTGGTGGAATTACCAGTGGTGATGCCGTGAAAGGAACCGACATCGGTGACCAACCCGAACAAGAATATATTGAGCAATATAACTGGCTTTCGGACAATACTTATTTCTTAGGCAAATGGCAACATTCTTACGATGGCGTATCTCGTTGTAACGAAGCAATTTTACTATCTCAAAATCCAGATGTAAAAGACATGACCGATGCTGAAAAAAACCAAGTGGTAGCAGAAGCAAGATTTTTGAGAGGACATTACCATTTTGAAGCCAAGAAAATGTGGAATATGGTGCCTTATATTGACGAAAAAATATATGTTGCTGCCGACCCAAATTCAACAAAAATCCCGAATGATAAAGATATCTGGGCGAATATTGAGGCCGATTTCACCTTTGCCGCAGCTAATCTTCCTGCCGTACAATCACAAAAAGGAAGAGCATCGCAATGGGCAGCCAAAACGTATTTAGCTAAAGCATTAATTTTCCAAAAGAAATATGCTGCTGCTAAAACTCTGTTAGAAGATGTTTTGAAAAATTCGGGTAAAAAATTAGTTGCTAATTATCACGAAAATTATAGAAATATTACCAATAATAACTCAGAATCAATTTTTGAAGTAGAATTTTCGGTTAACGATGGTACCAATGGAAATAATGGGAATGCAGGGGATAATCTAAATTGGCCTTATTCAGCCAATGCCCCAGGAAGAGGCTGTTGCGGATTTTATTTACCTTCTCAGAACTTGGTGAATGCTTTTAAAACGGATGCTGACGGTTTACCAATGATTGGCACTTCGCCCGATGGAACAGCAGATACTTACAACCAAGTGGATGTATCAAACGATCAAGGTTTGAAATCTAACCAAGCTTTTACACTCTTGAAAACGGCTCCCGTTGACCCAAGATTAGACTGGACTGTTGGACGTAGAGGGGTAAACTTTTTGGATTGGGGCCCAATGCCTGGATATGATTGGATACGTAATCAAAATTATTCAGGACCTTACGTGGGTAAAAAATGGATGTATTATTTAGCCGATGAAGGAAGTTCAACTCATTCAACTTCGAGAAGAAACGTAAACAATAATTACCGATTGTTGAAATTATCATCCGTAATTTTATGGTTGGCTGAATGTGAAGCTGAGTTAGGCAATTTACAAGCTGCTGAAGGTTACGTGAATCAAATTCGTACTCGTGCCAAAAATGGTTCGGTTCAAGATGCCTCGATTGCTTACGTGGTCAATCCGTATCCAACAGGCACATTTACTGCCAAAGGTACCGACTTTGCACGTAACGCTATTCGCATGGAAAACCGTTTAGAATTTGCCATGGAAGGACATCGTTTCTTCGACTTGGTACGTTGGGGAATTGCTGAAAAGTATTTGAATAAATATATCAAAGAAGAATCAGTGGACGGTAAAGATGCCACCGGCAGAACTTATAATAAACGTGGTTATTTAGTTGGAAAAACCTTTAATGCTAAAAACAACTATTTCCCATTGCCAAATGATGAAATCTTGAATAGCCAGAAAGGTGGACAAGCTACTTTGAAGCAAAATCCAGGATATTGATTTTTTGATTTTTTTAAAGCCTCTCAAATTAAATTTGAGAGGCTTTTTTTTGCTATATTTTCTAAATTGGATATTTACGTGATTCTCAAAATACTATCACTTTCTTTTAATTCGTTTAAATACCGAATTCTTTAAGTCTAATATCTAAAAAATACTTGACTTAATTCACTAAAAATCAGACGATTAATAAAATATTCAAACCAAAATCAATGTTTTTTCTCTCATCCAAAGCAACCTTTCACCAAAAATCGTGTATATATTATTAAATTCCCTTAATTATACCCTCAATTAGAATGAATACTGAAAATCAAGCAGAAAAAATTAATCGTCTCGAATTCCTTAAAAAAATGGGGCTTACAGGCGCAAGTCTTATGGCCGTGTATTGTGGGATAACAATGTCGTCTTGTAAAAACGAAGATGCTACTGCAGCACTCACAGGAGGAGTTGCCACCTACGATATGAACACTTCAACTTTCGCTAAGTTATTAACAAAAGGTGGGTATCACGTTGATTCGGCCAACAATATTGTTATT
The DNA here is from genome assembly GCF_964672035.1 of Arcicella sp. Taxonomy (NCBI): domain Bacteria; kingdom Pseudomonadati; phylum Bacteroidota; class Cytophagia; order Cytophagales; family Flectobacillaceae; genus Arcicella; species Arcicella sp. Next base: position 17,644 of record NZ_CBABQS010000001.1, on the reverse strand, counting down.
GCCAACACCAGCGATAACGGATACATAGCCGTAACATTAATCTGCACGCACGAACAACAAAGACAGGTTTATTACTCAAGCAATAAATTTGCGTGTTCTGCACACGGAGCAACTTTTGACAACAAAGGAAATGCGACCTCAGTAGCTTCCAGAGCACTAACAACTTATAAAGTAACCCAGACAAGTAATATTTTAACAGTGGCAATTTAATTATTTATAAAGCGAAGAAACCATCCTAATTATCATTATTGAAGATGCTTTTTAATATAAATAGTCTAATTCAAATAAATTAAAATTATGAAAAAACTTATCATAATAATTTTATGCACATGCACAATCCAAGCATTTTCACAAGATGATTTAATGAAAATGTTGGATAGTGAAACTAAAAACCAAACGGAATACACTTCAGCCACCTTCAAGGCCACCAAATTGATAAATGGGCAAACCATTGAAACAGTAGGTAAAAACCAATTAAATTTCTGGATTTCCCACCGCTTTGGCGCTATAAATACTGGATTTATCGAAAATTTTTTCGGATTGGATGAAGCCCGCATTAGACTTGGTTTGGAATATGGAATTACGAATCAACTTACTGTTGGATTAGGAAGAAGTTCACAGGAAAAAATGTATGATTTTTATGCGAAATATAAACTCCTTCGTCAGTCAAACATCATTCCAGTAACCATGACTTTATACGGAAGCAATGCCATTAGTACGGTGGCCACAGGTTCTACTTTAGAGTCTGGTACAATCATGAAATATAAAAATAACTTAGAGCGAATGACCTACACAGTACAGGTATTATTAGCAAGGAAATTTAGCGATAGAATCTCCCTTCAATTAATGCCTACTTTTATTCATTTCAATAAAGCTGAAACCACCGATACACCCAACGAAATGATTGCATTGGGCGTAGGCGGTAGGGTAAAATTGACAAAAAGATTAAGTATCACTGGCGAATATTATTATGCAGATTTTAACCGCCCTGCTTCAAGTGCCTACAATAATTCCTTAGCGATTGGCTTTGATATTGAAACAGGCGGCCACGTTTTCCAATTACATTTTACCAATTCAAGAGGCATGATTGAACGCCAATTCATCGCTCAAACGACCAAATCGTGGAGTGATGGAGGTATATTTTACGGATTTAACATTGCCAGAGGTTTTAGTTTAGATAAAAAAGCAAAACATTTGAACAAGTAAAATTAAGTATGCAGTAAATAAATCGTATCAATTGATAAAAAACATTAAGAAACTTCTTAATTTAAAAATTAATAAAATCATGAAAATTACCATTAAACTTTTGATAGTCAGTTTGTTAATATCAAGTAAATCATTCGGACAACTTTATGCGACTCAGTCTGGCGAAACAAATTTCTTTTCAGAAACTCCCGTGGAAAACATTTCTGGAACTAACAAAACAGTAGGAGCAATTTTAAATACGGCTACCAATGAAATTGCTGTTAGCATGAAAATGACTGCTTTTGATTTTCCCAACAAGTTAATGCAAGAACACTTCAACGAAAACTATATGGAGTCAGAAAAATTCCCAACGGGTATTTTCAAAGGAAAAATTGTAGAAGTAATAGATTATGCTAAAAACGGAACGTATGATGTAACTGCTAAGGGACAATTGACGCTTCATGGCGTAACACAAGCCCGTGATTTTAAAGGGAAATTAACGATAGATAATCAAAAAATTAATTTAGTTTGCGGTTTTGATGTAAAATTAACTGATCACAAAATTGAGGTTCCAAAATTAGTTTTTGCTAAAATTGCAGAAGTAATTTCGGTAAAATCTAACTATGCTTTCACGCCTTATACGAGAAAGTAAAATAATAAATACCATACCCGAAGCTAAATAGTAAAGCCATGATTTCAACGAATCATGGCTTTTTGTTTAAATTCTAAAACTAATTTGTGCTCAATTATAAAATCGTGTATTTTTATAACTACCTTTTGATAAAAAGGTATCCTTATTTTTATTTAATAAAATCTTAAATTTGTTCTATTATTTTTTTTAGGAAAATGTTTTTTAAAAGAAATTAATGTTGCTATTCAAAGATTTTTTTTTATTTTTACGTTATAATAAAACAAAGACCAAACCACTTCGGCAAGACATTTGTTTGTAAGTAATTGAATGTGAAATCAATACCACAATCTTTTCAACTAACAACGGTTTTGACCGCTATCGAAATCAATATGAGAAAGTTAAATCAATTTATGATTCTTCAATGGCTTATTTTTTTGCCTTTGATCCTTCCTTTGAGCATTGCTTCAGGAGCATTGCAAGGTATTAAACACGCATTTTTGGGTTTAGTTGATCAGATAAGAAACGACGTTGTGTCGCCTCTTATTCATGAAGATAATCAAGATTTTTTTGCTTGAAATCATCAGGATCAAGTTCTAAAAACTCTTCCCAAAACGCATTAGGCGGCACTGCTGCCTTACAAATGATGGGTTCTTTCTTTACGGGATGAATAAAATATAATCGTCTCGCATGAAGATTGATACTTGCATCCGCATTTGGCTTATCATATCCGTACTTCAAATCGCCACGAATAATACATCCCATCGTGGCGAGTTGAACACGGATTTGATGTGGTCTGCCCGTCAATGGTTCAATTTCCAATAAAAAGTGTTTATTGACTTCTCCCAACACTTTATAATATAACTCCGCTTTCTGCGAGCCTTTTACTTCCTCGTCATGTGCTGTGGTTACATTTTTTGATTCATCCTTCGTTAACCAATGTGTTAATTTGCCTTTCGGTTCTTTCGGTTTACGCTTTACAACTGCCCAATACGTTTTTTGAACCTCTCTTTTTCGAAACAGTTCCATCATTCTTTCCAAACCTTTCGAAGTTCTGGCAAAAATTACTAAACCACTTACAGGTCTATCCAAACGATGAACAGGATGAAGAAAAACATCGCCAGGTTTGTTATACTGCTTTTTGATATAATCCTTCACAGCATCCGTCAAAGTTCGGTCGCCCGTAGAATCTCCTTGAACCAAAATCCCAGCTCTTTTATTGACAACAATGATATGGTTGTCTTCATATACTACATGGAAATCTTTCATTTAATAGCTTTCTTTTTCACTCGGGAAATCAACCGATTTCACGTCTTTAACATATTGTGAGATTGCCTCGTTCATAATGCCGTCCAAATCGGCATATCTTCTGAGAAATCTCGGTTTGAACTCTTTATTTATACCTAACATATCATGAACAACCAAAATTTGTCCATCGGCATCTGGCCCAGCTCCGATACCAACGGTTGGGATATGTAGATTTTGAGAGACCTTTTTAGTAAGTTCAGAAGGAATTTTCTCCAAAACAATTCCAAATACGCCAATATCTTCTAACAACTTAGCGTCTTCCATGAGTTTATTAGCTTCTACGTCTTCCTTTGCTCTCACGGCATAAGTTCCAAATTTATAAATAGACTGTGGCGTAAGTCCCAAATGCCCCATCACAGGAATACCTGCACTCAAAACCCGTGTAATAGAATCTTTGATTTCAGCGCCTCCTTCCATTTTTACAGCGTGGCCACCCGACTCTTTCATAATTCTAATGGCAGACCTCAATGCCTCAGAAGAATTACCTTGATACGAACCAAATGGAATATCAACCACGACCAAAGCCCTTTTAACACCCTTCACCACCGATGTGGCATGATAAATCATTTGATCGAGTGTAATTGGGAGTGTAGTTTCATGCCCAGCCATCACATTTGAAGCAGAATCGCCAACGAGAATTAAGTCCACCCCAGCTGCATCCACTATACGAGCCATCGAATAATCATAGGCTGTCAAACAAGAAATCTTCTCTCCTCGATTCTTCATTTCTTGTAAAATATGGGTAGTAATACGCTTTATTTCAGTATGTACAGACATAATATGTATGGGTAAAAATTAACTTAATATTTTTTTAATGACAGAAGTAGGTTTTTGTTGATAAACCTTTACTTTTGAGTGTACGGTATTTGGATATTAATTACCTTACACTATATTTGCAAATATCGCAATAAACTAAACTTTACTACAAAATTAAGATTAATAGTGGGTAATAATGCTTAACATATTTGTATATCGTATTTTTTTCTAAAAAAAATAGGATTTTTCATTTATATCTTCTTGTTTTTTTAGAAAAAGCATTACTTTTACCCACTCGAATTGTTAGACTACTAAATAAGTCCGTCACAAAACCCTATCATTTTATCAAAATTAAACAAATATGAAACAGATTTTTTCAGGAAACAGTCTTTTTAAAAGACTCACTATGGGGCTACTGACCTGCCTTGCTGCCGGTCATATAGCATCAGCCCAAGTCCCGAATACTACTGGCACTAAACCTACTGTTGTTAGTTCTCTAACTGATAATGGAATTACAACAACGACCTATTCAAATGGGCAAGTAGTAAAAACAGTTGCTGATGGTTATTATCTTGACTCGGCTTTTTACAAGAATACTAACGTTTTACGTTCAACTAAACCAAGACAATATTGGAAAATTACGGATCGTGTTGGTATTGCCATTCCATTTTGTAAAGACGGTGAAGATAAATCATTATTCTTAACACCAGGAGGATACAATTCATTATCTGTAAATCATTTCTGGGGAATTGTTGGTTTAGGATTAACGGGGGGTTATCAAAACTTTAATGTTAGTGATGATTATAAAGGCGTTGATGGTCAAATTTCTAAGAATGCAAGAATTTTAGGAATCAGCCCAAGTGCTTTAAAATACGATACACAAGGAAATTACGAAGATTTCTATTTATTAGTTGGCCCAGCTTTAGCATTGCCAATCGGTAAAAAATTCAATATTGATATTGATTTGAAAGGTGGTTTATTCAACAGTTCAGCTGCCAGGTTTGGCGCTGTAACGGCTGGAGCTTTAGGAGCTGATCAATTGGTATTCCGTACATCACCTTCTGCTTCAAAAAATCAATTAGGGGGTTTATTGAGTGTTGATTTCCTTTATAATATTACTAAAAACTGGGCTATTGGTTTGAATGCTCAAGGATTCTTAACTTCAACACCTTATACAGTTACTGGTGGAGATGTTACTCCTGCTTCACTTAGAGTATTAACGAGAGAATATACTCGTAGTCATGGTGGTTGTAACTTCGGCTTAGCACTTTCTCATACATTCGGAGAGAAAACTGGTAATACCGTTTATTCATTATTACCTCCTCCTCCTGCTCCAGTAATTTGTGCAATACCAACATTACAAGGAGAAAATGGCATGATGTATGACAACGGTGCAACAACAATTCCTTCATTCCGTTGGAAAAGTACTTCTGCAACGCCAGAAAACGAAGAGTATATCTACAAGTTATATAAAGCTGATGGTTCTGGAACTCCAATCTATCAACAAACAACTAAGAATACTAACATAAGCTTACCAGCAAATGTTACTTTAGTGAATAGTGATGAGTGTAGTTTCTATTATTACACAGTTCAGTCGAGTGTTGAAGGAAAATGTTTGTCAGAAGCAGTTGCTGCAAGTTTTGGTTATAAAGCAAAACCTGTTGTTCAAAATATTGTTACAAAGCCAGTTGAAGACCAATATATCTTCAAAATCTTCGGTGGTTCATCGGCAACAAAATATTTTGGTAGTGGTGTTGATGGTTACAGACCCCGTCGTAAAGTTCGTAAAGCTGCAGCAAAACCTGCTGATGCAACCGTTGTTAAACCAAAACGTTTGGTGCCAAGACGCAAAAAATCTACTGCTGGTCCTGCAGGCGTAACAACTTACAGCACAACGATTAACTACGAAAACGTAGCGACTAATCCAAATATCAAATGGCCTTCAGACCTTCCATTACCAAAGAATCCTTCGGTATATGAATATGAAGTTCAACGTTTGAATGCTGGAGACTGTAAGCCAACTGGTCAAGTAGCAAAGTATAAATTCTATATTGATCCTAAGAAACCAGATGATATTCGTATCATTCCTGATTCTCCTAAAAGAAAGAAATAATATTCGTTAGTAAATAAAATAAAAATCCTTTTCGTGCAAACGAAGAGGATTTTTATTTTGGTACGGACACAACCTTTTCCATTTTTTTAACGTCTTTATTAAAATCCAAGAATAGATTTGTGCGTAAGCATGAATTGTTAGTTTATTTCTATGATTTTGAAAATCAATGTAGAAAAAATAAATAGCTTATGGAGACTGCTTAAAGCCCTAAGAAATTTTCTTAGGGCTTTTTTTGGGTTTTCAATTAACTTGAGATCAATTGATTATGGGTTACTTTAAAATATTACACATACTGCTTTTAAGGCAGTTACATTAATAATTTTTTAATTTCAAAATGATGTAACAAGTTACCAATTTCTCATTATATAATTATTTACGAAAATATTTTTTTATAAACAAAAAACTCTCGTTAAAATTATTTAACAAGAGTTTTTGAGCATAAATACAAAGCAAAAATCCTCTACCTGATTTAGGAAGAGGACTTCATTAACTGCATCAAGGATTAACCTTTAAATGCTGCGGCAACTTCATCTTGAAGAATAATTTCTTCTTTGAATGTATAAGCACCTGTTAAAGGGCTTTTTACTGCCTTAATAATCTTAGCGTATTTTACACCACCTTCTTTTTTCAGGGTTGCAACTACTTTCTTTGCCATTTCTTTGGTATAATTTATGAAGTTTTAAAACAAGGAATTTCTATCCTCAATACTTAATACTTCCGAATGAATTATTTGATTTCTTTATGTACAGTTACTTTCTTCATGAAAGGATTGTATTTTTTTAATTCTAAACGAGCCGTAGTGTTTTTACGGTTCTTCTTAGTGATGTAACGAGACATTCCTGGAACACCTGATGTTTTTTGCTCAGTACATTCCAAGATAACTTGGATTCTATTGCCTTTCTTAGCCATTGCTTTATAAAATTATGCGTTAATCGTTGTGACATAAATGAAGTAATCATCATTGTTATCAAAGATTATGAGTGTTTACCTATAATCACAACCAATAACGATTTACTATTTCCTAAACAGGACTGCAAAGGTAGTAAATCTTTGAGTTTTAGGCAAGTATGTTATAAAAAAATTTTAATATTTTTATAACATTTACTTCCCTCCTACCACAATCTCAAATAATGAATCTGTTACTAAATATTTATTGGCAGCTTCCAATAACATTACATCCGAAACTTGTTGAATTTTGGATATATAATTGTTGTAGAAATTAAAAGGAAGGTTTTCTGAAAATATTACTTTATAGCGATCCATAATGTCAAATGGCGTATTTAGAGAACCAGCGAATGAACCCACCATATAATTTTTAACGGTTTCTAATTCGTTTTCAACCACCAACTCTGTTTGTAAGATTTTGATTTCTTTATGAATTTCATCAATGGTTTGTTGCGTAAATTCACGTTTTACATCAGTGCCAATCACAAAATAGCCAGCTTGTCCGAAAAGAGCTAAATTTGAAGAAATTCCATAGGTCAATCCTTTTTCTTCTCTAATATTTTTCATCAATCTTGAACCAAAATAGCCTCCCAATACTTCATTTAACAACATCATTGTAAAAAAGTCTGGATGTTTACGAGTCATTAATTGCTTTCCCATTCGGATGGATGATTGCATGGCGCCTTCTTTCTCAATCAGAATATTCTCTCCTTTGGGAAGAACTGTATTGGCAAATATTTTATTATCAAGAGATTGACTTATTTTTTGACTTCCAAAATATTGCTCAATCAGTTTAATTTCTGCTTCTCCAATATTTCCTGAAAGATAAATTCTGTACGGTTTTCCTTGCCAGTAATTACGATAAAAATCTATAATACCTGCTTGATTAATGCCTTTAATGGCTTCTTCAGACATTGAATTGCCATAAGGGTGAATATCGCCAAAAACCTTTTTTCGGAAAGTCTTGTTGGCAATAAAAGCCGTTTTTTCAGAATTTACTTGAAAATTTTGTAATTGAATATTTTTGAGCGTTTCTAATTCTTTTTCTGGAAAAATGGCATCATTGAGCAATTCTTGAACCATTGGTAATAGTGAAGGAAGATGCTTTTTTAACCCATAAACCACAAAATTTGCTCGGTCTAATCCTTGTCCAGATTCAATAAATGAACCAAATGTATCGAAATATTCACTAATTTCGGAAGCAGAATATTTACTTGTTCCTTCCGAAATCATCTTTGCCGTAAATAAGGAAACGCCATTTTGGGGTTCTTGCCAATTGCCCGCCTCAAAGCTAAATTCAATTTTTATGACTGGTTGTTCACCCACGTTAACGATGTACAAAGGAATGCCATTAGATAGGGTAATTACCTGTGCCGCTGGCATATTTATTTCTTTGATCGTCTGAAAATCAGGGCTTATAGTTCTGTCTAACATTTTTTTATATTTAAGTGCCAACAAGACACTAAGTTAACGCTCATTTTTCTATGTGGTTGCATCAAACAAAAAATGACACTTCCGAAGAAATGTCATTTTCAAAAAATCTATGTACTAAATCTTAGTTCGCAATTACTTTTGGAGCTGCATTGAAATTTGCGTGAAGCGAAATTCTCAATGTTTGAGCTAAAGGACTTCCAGTAGTAGTTGGAATCAAGTAAGCGAAATCTAAACCGTATTTCTTTTCTAATCTTACGCCAAAACCTGCGGTGAAGAATTTTCTACCGCCGTTACCTGCATTTTCAAAGAAGTATCCCGCACGAGCAGCAAACAAATCATTATAAACGTATTCTCCACCTAATGACACATTAATTTCTTTTAAATCATTTCCATCCGTAAATGAACCTAAAATACCACCAATTGCTGTACTTGGTTGAATCAATACACCAGCTGAAGTATAAGTTGGCGTTGGAACCATTAGTTTGTTAATATCCGCAGTCAAAGTAAATTTGTTATGTGCATCAATCATATTCGTTGCCGCAAAACCTGCCTTGAAGTTGGTTGGAATGAAATTAGATTCTGCTCCACCATAAGAAACTCTACCAGAGATATTTTGAATCATTACCCCCCAGTTATAATTCCATTTCTTATCACTTTTTGAAGTATGGAATAAACCAATATCTGCCGCCACCGTTGAGGCTGGTTGCACTGAAGTTCCACCAATTGTACCTGTAAATAAAGTCGAGTTAATGTACTTGATGTTAACACCCAAACCTAATTTTTCAGATAATTTACGTGAATAAGATAATGAAATAGCATATTCTTTAGAATTAAAATTACCTAAAGATTGACCAGTATTATCAGTTGCTTGAAAAAGTCCTTGATCAAAATAATGGATTGAAGCACCAATTACTTGATTATTTTTTATTTTTTTGTAAAAACTGGCATTCAACAAGGCCATATCATTTACTAATTGACGTAACCATGGAGTGTATGATACGGAAACACCAATATCTTTATTTGAGAAAGGCATTTTACCTGGATTCCAGAAAATAGAGTTGGCATCTCCATCAGAAGCAGAAAGTGCTACACCTGCATCACCCATTGCCGCTGAACGAGCATCAGGTGTGAGAATTAAAGATGGTATAGAAGGCGAAGGAATCTCACTTCTGGTGACAGGTACCGTTGTCTGTGCGAAAACATTCGCAACCGACATGGTTAATCCAAGCATTAAAGACGCTCTGAAAGCGTTAGTAACATTTTTAATCATTGTCTTTAAGGTTAAAGTTTCTCGGAACGAGGCTTAATAACGCATTGTGTAATATCAATAATAGAAATCCGTTCGGCATTCCAAAAGTAATCAATAAACCAGTTTTAAACAAAATTTACTGACAAATTTACTGTGCAAAATTATTTAACGGAAATCATTTTACCACTACCGGTTGCTTGATAAGTGGTAGTTAGTGATTTTGCAAAAATACGATAAAAGTAGTTACCAGTAACAATTGGAGAAGAATCTTGTAAAATATTCCAAGAAATTTCTTTGTAAGGGCTACTAATTTTGTACGCATTTTCGTTGAACTGCTTTATTATTCGTCCATAACTATCAAAGATTTCGATGGTTATATTGAAGTCATCGCCTACCCGTTCGTGTTCAAAACTAAAGTTGGTTGTTTGGTTGAAAGGATTAGGGTAACAAAATACGTTACTTAAAATATTACTTTTGTTGGGAATAACACTAAAATGCAACGAAGATTGCGCTGAATTATTATAAGTATCCCAAACTTTTAATGTTAGTTGATGTTTCCCTTCAGATAAATTCTGGAAATTATACCTAATTTCTCCGTTTTTATAATCATCTAAATTGTTTGTAAAATACTGATTCACAACTACTTTAGCGGTATCATCGAGTATCATAACCATTTCGTGACCTAATCCATCACTGGCTAAATTCAACCCATTTTCATCGAAAATTTTAGCAATAAAAATCGGGTTTTCAGTCGTTTGTCCATTCTCAACGAAACTTTCATCGTTCAAGAATAAGTTGATTTTCGGGGCTTGATTATCGCTTAAACTTTCGTTATTTGCTCCTCCTATTATTGGCATAGACGAGCCAAAGCTATCGGAGGTTGCATCAGTTGTTTGAGCGTACACAAATATTTTTCCTTTTCCGTATTGATAGTTAATATCTTTTGGTACAATAAATGTGCCATTGAAATTTCCGTTTTGCACTTTCACTTGTCCTTCGAACAAAAGATTTTGGTATTGCTGATAGGCAAATTTACCCCCTACACTTCCTAATGTTTGTAAATTTTTGAGTTTATCATATACCTTAATTTGAGCAACGCCATTAAAGTAATTTGTCTTTATTTGTGTACCAAATAATCTAATTTCACCTACTAAATTTACTTGACTTAATGATTTAAGTGTATCTATTTCCGTAACATTTTTATTGTTAATTTTCACAATAACTGCTTCATTATCAGGATATAACAATCGCATAGAAGGGTCACCTAATAATGAAAAATTACGATTATTGACTCCTTGTAAACTATTATTTTTGGTATAAATCATTACATCACCCAAGCGAGGCATTTTTCCATTAATCGGTTTAAAAACTGATTCATAAAATGCCTGATTAATAACAAAATTGGTGTTTTGATACACTGGCCTGGTTGTTGTTAATAAACCAATAGCTCCACCTTTCGGATTTAAGATTGAAAGTTCTGCTCCCGATACTTGATTTGGGTCGTCGAAGCGTCCAAATTGGCAAGTGGCCGTTAACATCAGAGGCATGGTGTTGAAATTTGTTAGATTTATAATATCACCAGAGGTTAAAATTTGCTCATCCGTCCATCCTGATTCTGCTCCGTGACCATTGTAATTCATCACTAAAACACCGGCCTGTAAGGCATTAATTAAAGCTTTCTTCGCCTCGGGTGAGCGTTGCATTCCAGTAGATACAATTAAAGGGAAGGCATCTACATAAATCTTATCCAATTGATAATTAGGGTTTTGTGTATTAATTTGCTTGGCAAAAGTATCGGCATCTTCCTGATGAATATTACCGTCTCCATTATCAGCCACGAAGGCAATTTTACTCCGCCAATTACCAAAAGTATTTTTACTGGAACCGTAATAAACCAATTTATCAACGACTTCTTTCGCCTCCTGCACATTCTTTACGGGTAAACGACCGACACCAATTTCGAGGGTATGATTTCCCGTAGAATTTTCCACCCATTCACCTTCATTATTTTCCAAAAACCCAAAATAGTCATCCGAAGAAAAACTATTAATGGGGTTCAAAGATTCTCGGCTTTCGTAGGTCGGAATATAAATTTCTTTAGTTTCATCGCTCACTACATTTATTCGTTTTTTATAATCGTAACAAGCATCGCCAAAAAGCAATAAATACCTCATTTTCAAGGAATTACGGTCGTATAAAAACTTAATAAAATCTCTAATTGCCGTAATATCTTGCTTGCCAGAAGAGAATTCATTGTAAATCTCTTGAGTAGAAACTACTTGCACAGTCAATTTATCATTTTGCCTTCTAAATTCTGCCAAACGATTCGCTTGATTTCTTAGAATTTCAGCGGTAACAATCACTAAATCAGGAACTTCTACATTGTGAATATCCTGATTATTGATTTTTTGTAATGAAACAGGTACAATAAAATTGGCGTTATTAAAAACAATAAATTCCTTTAAAGTTGATGTATTTACGCCAAAACTTAACTTTTGGTTTTGTAATGAATAAATTTGATTTTGTGGAATTTGCGGATTGGAAATATCCCAAATTTTTAGGCTCGTTGAAGATTCGTTTAAAGTAAACTTTGAAGTTGGATATTTCAAACTTTCTAATGACCGAAAAATGGTTTGATTCCCGTATAATTTCAGATTTCTGATGGCTTGTACATCCACATAATTCAAATATCCAACACCATCTGTTAGGGTTTTTCGGTCGTAAATAAAGCCAATTTTCAAATTATTGGCAGTTGTAAAATTGTCCGAATTAATGATAAATTTTTTGGTGTTAAAAGATCCTTTATAATCGTAACGGTCTGCCCCAATCGCATTTAAAGGCACCGTTCCAATTGGCTGACTATTGGTTTTTACGCTAAATTCAGTTTGTCCAAAGGCCGAAGCCGCCATTGAAGCGGTAATTTTCAAAGATGTATTCGGTTGAATTTCTGAAAAATTAAAGGTGAAATTTTGTTCATTATTTCCACCAAACTCCTCTCCTACCCATTCACGTCCTGAACCTGCAAAGGGTGCTTGAGCAAGAATATTTTTACGGTCAATTTCATGGAAATCATAATCGTCAAAACTGGCTATTTCTTGGGTAGCGGCTACAGAATTTTGGTCTTTTATGCGTAAGCCTTTTGTATCGGAAACCGTTAAGAAATAGAAAGTTGTATCTGAATAAATATTAAACTGATGTTTGAAGGATTTTGCTAAAGAATCATAAGAAATTGTGTGCGGACTTTGTCCATAAAATAAGACAAAATCCTGATTATCAAATCGTCCATCGGCTTCTCCTTCTACGAAAATAGCATTTTCTAATAAATCCTTGGCTCTTGGAACATTATTCGCTTGGGGCAACATTCCGCCACCATTACCATAAATTTTGATAGTTTGAGGATTGATTTGAGCAAGATTTAATCCTGATTTTTGAAGAAAGTTAGCATCAATTTTATGAATTCCAGCAGAAATTACGCCAATTTTTATCCAATCTCCTTTGGCTAAAACGGAATTTTGGGCAACCGTTTTTGAAGAAAAAAGAGTTAATAAAAACAAAGAAATATGTAGTAGGATTTTCTTCAAGGATACAGATTATTTGCAGTAATTACAACGGAAAAAGACGTTTGATGGTATAAGAAATGATAAAAGTGTGCTTAACAAAAGAAAGTATTTTTTGTGTTTTCAAACTATTTTCACGAAAGCATTTGAAGAAATTACGTATCGTTTTCCACTTTGTCGGTCTATACACAAAAACCGAGTTCTGCGTAATTCTCCCTTTGTAAAAACACGACCGTTGAGTTCAAAGTTTTCTCCCGATTGTACGCTTGTAAGTACAATTGAATCCACGTCCGTATGCGTGTCAAATTGCCTCAAAGCATTCATTAACGGTTTTGCCCCTTGTGTAGTTGCCGCTGGATTTTTGAGGTATTCAATCAATGGAACGATCAATTCTATGGGCAAAAATTCGGTTTTCAATAAAGGCTGGAACGTTTCTCTAAAATATCGTTTCCATTCTTTTCCGTGGGATTCTGGCTTGTTTCCGTACTGTTTAAAAGTCTGTAAATGAGCGACTTCGTGAATATAAGTAACTAAAAAAGAATAAGGATTTAGATCGGCATTCACCGTAATTTGATGCCCTTTATCACGCCTAAAACAATAATCACCCAATTTCGATTGCCGAGGGCGAGTTGCTTTAAATTTGAATTGATATTGTTTCCACAAATTAAAACAATAATCTGCGGTTGATTCTGGGAAGTATTGTTGAAAAATGGTTAAATCGTTATTCATTTTTTTTATTGGCTTAAGGCAAAGGTACTGAAAAACGTTGATTTGATAAAACAAACATAGCCTGACCATCTTACGATAATCAGGCTATATTTTCACTATGATGTTTATCCTATCAACTCAATCGGTTCATTATGATCATTCAAAAATTTGAAATCTGTAATACCGAAAGAAGTATCCGTAATTAAATTTACCCACGTTTTATATTTGAAATACCATTTCATTCTTATCGAAGGAAAACCCTTCGTAAAATAGGCATACAAAAATGGATGCAAAATAATTGTTGGTTTTTTCTCGTTTTGCTTTTCTAAAATATGCTCCAAATGATGTTCTATCACATCAGAAATCGCAATACTTGCCGTTATTTTTCCAGTTCCTCCGCAGGTTGGGCAATTTTCAGCCGTTACTACATTCATTTCTGGACGTACTCTTTGTCGAGTAATTTGCATCAAACCAAACTTCGTTAAAGGCAAAATTGTGTATTTAGAACGGTCGGTTTTCATCTCTTCTTTCATGATATCCTGAATCAGCTTTTTGTTTTCAGCTTTCTTCATATCAATAAAGTCGATGACGATAATTCCACCCATATCTCGCAACCTCAACTGACGAGCAATTTCTTTCGCTGCTTCACGATTGACACTCAAAGCTGTAGCTTCTTGGTCTGCCTCACTATTGGATTTATTACCCGAATTGACATCAATTACGTGTAATGCTTCCGTGTGTTCGATAATCAGGTATCCGCCTTGGGGCAAACTAACCGAACGACCAAACAACATTTTGAGTTGTTTTTCAAGCCCTAATTGTTCAAATACTTTCGTTTTACCTTGATGCAACTTGACAATTTTTTCTTTGTCAGGCGCAATATTCAAGACATAATTACGAGCTTCTTGGTACAATTCTGGTGTATCTACTACCACACTATCAAAATCTTCATTCAATAAATCACGCAACATTGACGTTGCTCGACTCATCTCTCCGATTATTTTTTCACGGGGTTTTGCGCTTTTTAAAGCCGCCATTCCCGCATCCCATTTAGCAATTGATTCACGGAGGTCTTTATCCAATTCCTCCACTTCTTTGCCTTCTGCGACTGTTCTAACAATTACCCCGAAATTGGCAGGTTTAATCGACGACATCAATCTTTGCAGACGTTGGCGTTCGGTTTTTGCCGTAATTTTTTTCGAGATATTAACCCCATTCGAGAAAGGAACAAGTACCGTATAACGTCCAGCAATCGAAATATCGCAAGACAAACGAGGTCCTTTTGTTGAAATAGGTTCTTTGACGACTTGCACTAAAACCAACGTATTTTTACTCAATACTTTGTCGATTTTATCGTGCTTATCAATCTCTGGCTCTAATTTGAAGTTATCTAAACGTCCAGATTTGATTCTTTCGGCGATAACCTCCTTCGTAAATTTGTTTAGGGAATTGACATTGGGACCTAAATCGTGATAATGGAGAAAAGCATCCTTTTCGTATCCAATATCAATGAAGGCTGCATTCAATCCCGTAACCATCTTCTTAACCGTTCCGAGATATATGTCTCCAACAGAAAAGTGTGGCTCGGACTCCTCTAAGTGATACTCCACAATGCGTTTGTCTTGCAACAAAGCAATGCGATCACCTTTGGGAGTCGAATTGATAATTAATTCGTTACTCACAGGTGAATTAAGCATTTAGAAATGATAGAATGAGAAGATATGTCGAAGTGAGTGTTGAGATAAGTCACTAATAATCAATTAATTATAGATACGTTCGAGCCTATTAAGAAAAAGAGTATTCGATTTCTGAATTAGGAAAATTATTGGTCTAAGCTTCGAGCAATAAGCTACGAGCCGTGAGTTGATTTACAACTCATAGCTGGTTGCTCAATGCTCACAGCTATTTTTCAATAATTAAAGGAAAAAATTTGTCTATAATATTTTTCTTAGATTGACTTTTAAATGTGGGTGACGTGCTTGGATTTATTAGAAGGAAGATGAATAATTACGTATCCAAAAGTAGTATGTTAGTTTGTCACCTAACACCTGCGACCTAATACCTATTTTTACCAAATGTCATAACCGATAATTACTTAAACAACTGATAATTAAACTGTTAAGCAATTAAATTATTTCTTCAAGACAACAATCTCACAAAACGACAAAAACAGGCAAATTTCATTTTGTGAATTTTGCCTGTTTTTATAAAGGTGATAGGTTGTTGGTTTTAGGTCTTAGTTTTTACAATATTTAACTAAAACCTTACCCTATTTCCTAAAACCTAAATCTATTTCTTCTTGTGTCTATTCTTTCTAAGACGCTTTTTTCTTTTGTGCGTTGAGATCTTGTGTCCCTTTCTTTTCTTTCCGCAAGGCATGATTTTAAAAGTTTTAAATGTTAAATAATTTATTTTTAATGTTTGATGCTCGTTTTTGGAGATATTTTTTTGGTTTATTGCTAAAACCTAAATCCTATATTACACCTTACTTGATTTTTGATAAAATATCGTTGGCGGCAGCTTTTTCTTGAGGGTCTTTGCTATTGGCGAGAACTTTCTCTAAAATTTGCTGTGCTTCTTCTTTTCTATCTAATTCTGCTAAACAATACCCCAAATTTAATGCCGCCTTTAAATTAGCAGGATTATTTCTAAGAATTTGTTTGAAACGGTCAACGGCTTTTCCAAATTGGTTCGACCGTATCGAGAGTATTCCTAAACTAAACAACGCAGGTTCATAATCTGGTTCCTTTGCAATCACATCTCGCAACATCATAATTCCCTGCATGGGCGTTTGGGTTGCGGTGTAGGTCATTGCCATATTGGTTTTTGCTAAGAGATTATTCGGGTTTTTATCCAATACTTTTTGATAAATTCCACGAGTTATTTCTCCCATTTTCACGGTCTTATCGCTTTCGAGGGCGTAAGTAAAGGCTTCATAATATAAGCCCCCCGCTTTCATTAAATTACTTTCCGAAGGCTCAATTTTAGCTACTTCATTAGCATAATAGGCTGCACTATCAAAGCGAGTATATTTTACAAATTGCGTAATTAAGGCGTCGGCTGCGGTAATCTTGCTCTTACCAGTACTTTTTGTATAAACATCCTTCAAACTACTAATTGCTGTTTGCTGTTCTGGATTTAGTGATTCCGTATGATTTTCTGTGACCGTTGGGGCATCAGATTTCACATTTTTATCACGATTTGCAGTAGCTGCAGCGTTTTCTTTTACGGGTTCTTGGAGTGTCTTTTTGTCATTATCCACAACTACTTTTGGAAGGCTGTATAGACCGCCAATTATGGCAATTGCCATGACAATGATTACTATAAAAGACTTTTGCATTTTTAGTGTTAGTTATTGGTTATTAGTTATTGGTTGTTAGTTATTCGACTTTGAAAACATCTATTTAACTAATAACTAACAACTAATAACTAATAACTGAATTATTTTGCGTTAGATTTCACTTGCTCAACGAATATTTTTGCAGGCTTGAAACTTGGAATAAAATGTTCTGGAATCTCAATTGTAGTATTTTTCGAGATGTTACGAGCAATTTTATGGGCTCTCTTTTTGTTTACGAAGCTACCAAATCCTCTTACATAAACTGCTTCTCCTTTTGCGAGATTGTCTTTAATTACTGAGAAAAACGACTCAATTGCACTTGATACATCTGCTTTGTCGATGCCAGTTTTGTCTGAAATTTCTACGATTACGTCTGCCTTAGTCACTTGTTGAAAATTTTAAGTTAAAAAATATATTGAAC